>JABMRV010000129.1 GCA_013202285.1 bacterium
TTTCGAGACCGCCCCGTTCGACCACTCCGGCACCTCTCCGAACGTAAATATAGTCATCAAGCATACATTTAAGCAAGTAAGCGAGGGAGCGAGGAAGCGAGGAGGCGAGTTTAATCCTTCACACTATGAATTACTCCTACCCCGCCAGGAGCGTCCGAGGGCGGGCGCGGTAATCCGCCTTCAGCTTGGTTCGCAGCTCAGGGAATGGAGCGAGGTCGGGATACTTGTCGAACAGGAATTCAGCGACGCTATGCGCACGTTTGAGCAGTTTCAAGTCCTGTGACAAATCCGCCATCTGAAACCTCATCGTGCCGCTCTGCCGTGCGCCTAATGGATCGCCAGCGCCACGCAAACGCAGATCATCTTCGGCGAGTTTCATCCCATCGTCACAGGTTTCAAGCAGTTTCAACCTTTCGAAGCCCGGTTCACCCGGGAGTTCAGGAGTCAACAGCACACAAACCGCTGATTTGCCCAGTCTGCCGATCCTGCCGCGCATCTGGTGCAGTTGTGAAAGACCGAATCTCTCAGAGTTCTCCACCACCATCAGGTTTGCTTCCGGTACATCCACGCCCACCTCAATAACCGCCGTCGCCACCAACAGCCTTACTTTGCCCGCCCTGAAGTCCTCCATTGCCCTGACGCGCTGTTCTATCGGCAGCCTGCCATGTGCCAGCGCCATCGGAATGCCCTTGAAATCTATCCGCTGATACGGTTTGAAACGTGCCTCTGCTGCCTCCAATCCCGCACTGCCCTCGTCGATGACCGGAAAGACGAGGTATCCCCGCATGCCCTTCTTCAACTTTTCCCTCAGCCATCCGAAAACCTTATCCCGTCGACCCTCGTTGACCACGCGCGTTTTTACTATCCGTTTTTTGCCCGGCAGCCCTGGCAGGTGCGACATATCAAGATCGCCATAGAAAGAGAGCGATAGTGTGCGGGGGATTGGAGTTGCGGTCATCAATAATACATGAGGTCTTGTACCCTTGCCGATCAGACGAGCACGCTGCCTGACTCCGAAACGCTGCTGTTCGTCGATGACAACCAGCCCCAACCGCGACATCTTGACTCTATCGTAAAACAGCGCATGCGTGCCTATTACCAGGTCGGCATGACCGGTCGCCGCTTCGTAAAGCGCCTGCTTTTTTTCGGCGGGTTCACGTCCGGCGGTTATCAGTACTGCCTTTATGCCTGCCGGTTCGCACCATTCGAGGGCTCGACTGTAATGCTGTCTTGCCAGCAGTTCGGTGGGCGCCATCATCGCCGTCTGGTAGCCGTTTGATGCTACAATCGCCGTTGCTGCCAGTGCGAGGACGGTTTTTCCTGAGCCGACCTCCCCCTGTAGAAGCCTGTACATCGGTCTGCTGCTGTTGAAGTCATCGCAGAATTCATTCAGGACGTTCTTCTGACCCTCAGATAATTCAAAAGGCAGTTGTTCCAGAAGACGGTCATATCTTTCACCCTCCGGTTTGAGGAGGATACCATCACCCTGTTTGCGGCGGCGGCGCAGAGCGACCATCAGCAACTGGTGATGAAACAGTTCTGCGAACTTCATTGCAATAATTGCGCGGTCATGCTCTTCGACTGATTCCGGAATATGGAGACCTCGAATGGCTTCAGGCAGTTCAACCAGTTTCTCAAATTTCCTGATTTCCTCAGGTATGTATGGTCCGCTTCCATCCCAATTGTCGATAACAGCCTTGATAATATCCGACCACTGCCTCCTTGAGAGACCCACCTTCTGCCATTCTACACCGGTGGGATAGACAGGCGTCAGACCAGCCTGTACGTCTAAATCAATGTCTTCGTCAAGAAAAGTTACTTTCGGATGGACAATCTGCGGACCGTCGAAGAAGGAGAGTTTCCCATGAAATGCGATTAGAGCATCGGGCTTTAATCTCTCACGGAAGCTAAGGTAACTCTTGAACCAGACGCCTGTCACATATCCGGTTCCATCGGAGATATTGACAATGAAACGCTTCTTACGCCGAAATCCTTTTTCGCCGAGAGATTCGATCTTGCCGATGGCTGTAACCTCGCCGGGCTGGGGATTTGCCAGTTCACTCAACGGCTTAGCTCCCACCCGGTTGATGAACCTCAAGGGAGCTCTCAGCAGCAGGTCGCCGACGGTTTTGAAGCTACGTGACTCCAAGAATGAGCAGCGTTTCGTACCCATTCCCGGGATTTTATTTATCGAATCATACCAGGAGAGCATTGGTTGTGAAGCTTAGTAATAATAGTGGGGATGGTTTTGAACACATATTAATAGTGTTTTTCAAAAAGTTTCTTTTGTGTCATACCTGCGAAAGCCAGAAACCACGAAATAACAATAGCTTGTCTGGATTCCCGCCTACCAGACTGTCCGGTAATTTGAAATTGGGGGCTGTCAGCCCGCCGTGGCTGACAGTTAAATATTCATATCCCAATGTTTATGCTGTCGGGTACGGCGACCCGACAGCGCACTTACTCTATTCTCGGACACGCTGCTATGCGGGAATGACAAAGAAGGAGCATTGTCAAAAAGCACTACATATTAAACAATCCTCAACCAGTCCGAAATGAGGAAGTAAAACCTGTCGATCAGCAGGGCGATACGCGTCATTACCGTATATCCATATCCGGCGCCGAAACCGACCATCAGCAGACCGGTGCCGACCCTGGCGAAGAACCCCGCCGTACCGCGATGTTCAAGCGAGAAGAAAAAATAGATCAGAATACATATCAAGCCGAATACGATGATCGGGTTGGATGTCATGTTAAGAGCTGTCAATACTCCCGGATTACCGGCAAAACCTGAGAGAGCTTCAACGGATATCGGTGGCACCACAGAAGCCTGAACCTGGCGCATCAGGTCTCCTTCGGTGAAGCCGATTACCGCCAGTCCGCTGTATATACCAACCATGTATGCAAGGGGCCAGCGAGAGATCCAGGCGATCTTCGGGAAGAACCGGGTGAACATCATCAATCCCAACGTGAGTGGGATTAAAAGCCACCAGTTCTCTCCGGCGACAAGCGGATTCCAGAGGTTTGGTTTGAATACGTTGAAGAACTGGATTGCAATGACATATCCTGCCGCCAGCCCGATAAACAGATGCTCGGCAATCTTGAAAAAGGGGTTGTCCTTATAGAGAAAACTCATAATCATCAATGTCAGAGCTGCGCTGATCCATATCCATAACGTATCCATCATATCTTCTCCTCACGCCGGATTATGAAGAAAAGGATGTTTCCGATGATTATCAGGAGAATAATCAGGACATGTCCGACCGACTGCGCGTTCATGAAGGTCAACGCCAGACCGCGCTCTTCGAGAAGCTGCTCATATTCCGCACAGCCGGCGATCCCCATCAGCATACCTGACAACTGACCTGACTGCATGTAGGCGGAAAGCTCCGGCACCGAAACAGCGCCCGCACCGGCTATCAAGGTCAGTTTGAAGCGGGATTGAGCGTATTGAACATATTCTTTAACGCCCGGGTAACCAACCGATAGATTGATAAAAAGCGGAAAGCTCGAATAGTTCAGCACGTCGCTCATCAGTCGAAGTTCGGAGATACTGTTGCCGTGATAGTCTTCCGGGAAGGCGTCGCGGATGGACCGTCCCATGCTTACAATAACCGCCTCACGACCCTCTTTGAAGCCGAGGTTGACATAATCGACGCCGTACTTCTTATCCTGCCCGCGCTCTTCGATGATTGTGTTCAGCGCCAGTTCCACCATCGGCGGACCTGCGGGCCAGAGCGACAGAATCACAATCCTGATGTTACGTCGGAAGAGATGACGTAGGGTGGCTTCGGTCATCGGATACAGCTCAGCCTTCGAACCGGGATCATAATCGCATGAAAGCAGCACCATAGAACCTTCAGGGAGGCTTTCGATGTGATTATAGAAGTTCTTTGTCGGTTGTGATACCGGCAGTTGCATCTTGAACGGGATCAGCAGCGGCACCAGAACTGCCAACGCCACCGACAGGAATATCCAGCGTTTGTCGATGTGTTCGAGGGATTTAAGGGTGGTTAGGGTTTTGGGATTCATATCTCAAATTACTACTATGTGCGGTAAAGGTTTTGGATCATGGCATTTTTTAACTTTTTCTTCCCGATGTATGCCGAGTGTTAAGTACTGGATGCATGAACGAACTTTGAACAGTAAATTCAGCACCTTGTTTGAGAAATCGTCAAGACTCAAAATTATAATCCCATTGGCAAGGTTCGGCTGATTAAAGGGGCGAGATTCAATCAGGTTCTTTGGATACTCAACCACCTCAAAGTATCTGTGAATAATAGCATGTCTAATCGTTTCAATATCCCGAGCTTCTTGTTCGAGACTTAGGCCAATATGTGATTCCTCATCGTAAAATAGGTCGCTACTGAGTGCATAGAGCCCCTGAAGAGGCCAGTTATGGCTATTGATGAATCGATCTCGCAAACCTTTGTTATTCCGCTCGCGCCACATATTTTTAAAATAAACATGTTTTATATCAATGCTCAGATCTAAATACTTGTTCAGAAAAAACGCTATTTTGTCCAACACAGAATAAAGATGGACATATGCCATTTTCAGCATTTCCACTCTTTTGGAATGTATAGAACCCAGAAAGGTATCTATAAAGGAAACGTTTTTCCATTCACAGACTTCCTCAGAGTTTATCAAACTCTTGTAAACCAACTCTCTCGCGGTGATATAGGCAGACTTAATCTGATTATATAACTCTAAAAGGAACGGAATTTCGTCGACTAAGCAAGTCAGGCTCTTCGGCTTCAAACAGTCGTGGTCTATCCATATGTCCTGTGTAATATCGTTTAAAGGACAAAGAAAAAGTACATTAGCACGGCACCATTGTCTATATTTCGTTTCATTTATATTTGTGCTCTTTATTTCAGTCCTTCGATTTGCTAAAGTATCGAGAATGGATGTAAGGTCATATAGCGATTCTAATTCTCGGCATTTTGAGCAAAAGTCATCCGCAGCACCGACTTCAAGTTCGCTCTCGTTTTCAAGCGCCAAGGACATATAATTATGGGCATAGTATGCGTATATATTTCTATAGCTATCAAAGTGCATATATTTGGACATATAGTGCAAATGAGAACCCAATACTCCTAAAGCCATATAATACTCTGTTGATTCCTCCTTCACCTGTTTTAAGTATGGAAGTGATTCGAAACATCTTCCAACTCTATCTAAGGCATTTGAAAGGTTAATTCGAGCTTGATCTTTTAAATAATGTGGTGCTTTGTTCTGTATCGAATCGTTAACTACAAGCCTAAAATAATAAATAGCCAACCTTATATCGTCAGATTCCCAATTGGAAGGAATATTGGATTTGAGAGCAACTATTCTATGACGTAATGAGTATGCATTCCCAAGAAAGTAATTTAACCGCATAACTTCTTCTTTACTTTTACTCATCTCTATGACCAGATCCTTTACAGCCAACACCTTATCAAGTTTGGCTATATCATTCGTGCGGTCTGCTGCATTTATCCACTCCCCAAGCCTGTTAATTGCGGCGGTTGGATTTAGAAGACTGATATTCTGAAGATTATCTTCCGTACACATTTCATTTCCTTCTATTTACTCCAATCCCGGTATCTTGGGATGCTTATCCCTCTCACGAATCAGTCTCTTTGCCTCTTTCAATGTCCCACTCGTATCAGGTAGATGCGGTCTCTTGCCGTCGAAGTAATCCTGGATCGTGAATATCTGCAGGACAGGATACGATACCTTTCCGCCGGGCAGTTTCCAGTATCCCATATCTGCTGCTTCAGAGATCATGCCTTTGGTTGGTTCTTTAAGTGCGATTATAATGCCGAGAGGCGCTTCATCTCTAATCATGACCTGTTTGAGAGCGCGTATATCTTTGGGCTGATAGCCACCCCCTTTGACCTCGACGATAATGCGGTGGTGACCTTCAGCGTAGTCTTTAAAAAAGAGAAGACCATCAATACCTGTATCACCCCCTCCGCTGCTCTTGAAAGGTTGAGCTCCTATCAGGGAGACAGCCCAACTCTCAAATTGAAATGGCTTGGTTCGTGCAAGGTGTGCTGCGTCATCAAATGATTTGGGAATCCCCAACTCGTCAAATACAATGTCCGGAAACTGGTCACTCAACCTTTTCTTCACGAGTCCGATTGCATAATAAGTGATGTCTATACCAATCCATGAACGCCCATGCCGTTCAGCGGCAACGATGGCAGTTCCACATCCACAAAACGGGTCGAGCACGACTAATCCTTCATTCGATGATGCTTTTACGATTCTCTCAAGCAGTGCGACCGGTTTTTGAGTGGGATAACCTAATGATTCATTGGCAGGAACAGGACGAATATCTGTCCAAATATCCTGAGCTTTGACACCTTCCATCTCATCGAGATAACGGATATATCTAATTCCACCTGTCTTGGTATAATGCAGCCGCCCTGCTTCATCAAGCTCCTTCATTTTCTCAATTGCGTATATCCAGCATCTGCTCGGACCGGGTTTATAGCCTTTCCACTCATAAATCTGCCCTTTGGAAGCGCGCTGCATAGGTGCGGTAATATTGTCAAGTGTGTATCGTCGTCCGGACTTGTCCTTTCTCCCATAGTAAGTCCGATGATAACCTTCATCATAAGGAGTAAAAAGCTGGTTCCAGGTACTTTCCTTTCCCTTGCAATAGAATAGAATGGTGTCGTGAATCGCCCCGAATTTCCTTTTAACATTCCCATGAGAACTCGTCCTTTTCCAGATTATCTCATTTCTGAAGTTCCGCTGACCGAATATCTGGTCAAGAAGAATCTTAAGGTAATGACTTGCTGTAGGGTCACAATGAAGATACAATGAACCACTCTCCTTAAGAACCCGATGCAGTTCCACCAGTCTGATTGCCATCATAGTCAGGTATGCCATCAGGTCGGAGGTCTTCATGAACGACTTGAAGGCGGTCATGGTCGTCTTCAATTGCGGTGACACCAAAGAACTGGACATAAGTTCGTCGAACGCCTGCGCTGTTGGCGGAGTCCAGCGCCAAGTATCTTCGAAAGCTTCGATCTGAGATGAAGCCCGCTTACCCTTCTCGTCTTTAAAAATGATGTTGTACGCCCGGCGACTATTGAATGGTGGATCGAGATATATCAAATCAACTGATTCATCCGGTAAATGCTTCCGCATTATTTCCAAATTGTCACCGTAGTAAAGCTGATTCATAGTAGAGTTCCTGTATTTCCTAAGTGTTGATCCAGTTGTGTGACAGACAAGAATGTCTGTCCTCCCCGTTTAGAGGTAGCCGACTGAAGCATGCCCCAGCGAAAGCTGGGGTCGGCTCTCCTCTTCATTCGTCCATCTTCAT
The DNA here is from genome assembly GCA_013202285.1 of bacterium. Lineage (GTDB taxonomy): Bacteria > Electryoneota > AABM5-125-24 > Hatepunaeales > Hatepunaeaceae > JABMRV01. Next base: position 7,328 of record JABMRV010000129.1, read on the forward strand.
CTTTCAATCCCCCCTCCCCAAATAACTTCGTTCAATCCCGAACACCATCTTCAAACCCATCGCCACCGCGCCCAACGCCGCACCGATCAGAATACCACGCTGCGCCACCATGTTGGGAACATCCATAATCCAATCGACCAGACCGGGCATATCGTGCCATATCCAATGACCTGCCGGTACGCGTCCCAGCATAACGATGACCGCTGTGACAGCGAGTAATCCTGCCTGCCAGGTTTTAATCCTGAAGGCACGATAGGCTGCCGAAGCGATGAAGAATGCCAGCGTGGCATACATCGTGGAACTCATCGGGACATACATGCCCATGTAAAGACGCTCGTTGAAGAATGTCCCCGGTGTGATCCCTCCGAACAATCCGAAACCCAGAGTGATAAACAGCGCGCCGACGGTGAGGAGCTTATACTGCCAGTCCCGGCTTTTCCTTGAAACAGCATCGAGGTGGATGCGTACCAGGTTTGCCACGCCAAGTACGTAGGCGAAGGCGAGTACTATAACCGCCCATTGCTGGAACTGTCCGGCTACTTCATTCACCAGCGGTGAGAAGTACTGCAGGATCATGAAGAAACCGAAGAAGAAGGTTATCAGAAGTGGTATTTCACGTCTCATTTAAGTCCTGAGTGTTGCAACTAAGGTTGAATATGACTATTTAGTGTCTGTTGAAAAATTCATTGAATGGTCATCTGCCTGCCGTCATCCCGAAGCGTCGGGATGACGGAAAA
>JABMRV010000130.1 GCA_013202285.1 bacterium
GCATCAGGTACTTATAGCCTATCCGCTACAACGACGGTACATTTTGCGGTGTGAATCTTTCCGTTTCGTGCATCGACAGCCTGCATGAAAACGATATAACGTCCGATCACTATTAGTTTATTACTGTCGTTTCTACCGTTCCACTCTAACGATGGATTCATAGAACCTGCGGGGATGTTCTTCACAAGGCTTCTGATTTTCCTGCCGGTCAAGTCGAATATCTCAACCGTCACGCGTACTACATCCACTGGTAAAGTGAAGTTTATCACTGTTCTCTCGCCGCAGTAGGGATTGAAGGGATTGGGATCGACGTTAACGTTGGTTTTAATGCCTGGTATTGCAGCCGTAAGACTGTTCGGTCTGGCCTGCAGTGTGACCTCTCAGATCAGCGCAGGTGCCCCAGTTGTTACTCTCCAAACCCGATCTGTGATAATCGATGCGTTCCCAGGATCTACCGGCAACTCGACATGCTTCAGAGGAATATTCGATTTCATCGACTATTATATTATTAGCATTCAGAAGAGTCAGGTGATCACCGTCATTATTCATTGGCGTCCAACTCGGAGGTATTATAACCTGAACCGACGGTTCAAGATTTAATAGATTAACAGTTTCAGAATCCTTTGAGATAATGAGGAAGTTTCCGGGCGTTAAAATTATATCTATTTCACTCACTATCCCACCGTTATCAACCGCATCGAACAGACTCCAGTTTTTCAGATTCACATTACTGTTCGTCTCATTATGAAGCTCCAGCCATTCACCTCCTGATACCGGTTTCGGCATGATCTCCGTTATCACAATTCCGGATGAAGTGTTGCAGTATAACAGTAATACTGCAAGGATTGTTAATGTGGTTTTAGTAAAAAAGTGTGAAAGTGTGAATAAGTTCATTGTTTCATTGTTAAACGTTTTCTTCATTTATTCTGAAAGCATCGATGATGTGATTTATCAACCATTCGCCTCGCTTTGCAGCGGTCATCAGTACAGCGTCAAAACGGATACCGCCTGCAGGAATTTCATGTTTGGCAATGTATTCGGAAGCGACGAGTCTGATTTTCTTCTGTTTTTTACTGTCGATCCTGTCACCGGGAAACCAACCGTTCTGTCTGGATGAACTCTTAACCTCCACAAACACAAGTAAATCCTTATCCATGCCGATAATATCTATCTCCCCGTAACGCGTGCGGTAATTCATCTTTAGAATTCGCCAGCCTTTCCGTTTCAGGAATGCCGCAGCAGACTGTTCCGCGCTTGAACCCAATTCGTGAGGGTTGGGATGTCCGGATTTGTTAATCATTTTCAAAATTCAGATTTATCTGTCTGATGGGTGAAAAACTGAAACGGTGATGAACTGTCGGTCCGAATTCCCTGATGCCGTGCAGATGCTCGGGCGTGCCATATCCCTTGTTCTTCGCCCATTTATACTGGGGATAAAACTGATCCAGACGCCGCATCAGGCGATCCCTGATAACTTTGGCGATAATTGAGGCTGCCGCAATCGACCGGCAGCATCCGTCACCTCGAACGATGGTTTCTCCTGGGATCTCCAGCCCATCCGGATAGCGGTTGCCGTCTATAAGGACATAATCGACAGGCAGTTTCAGCCTCATAACCGTTCTTCGCATGGCATACATGGTTGCTTTAAGTATGTTCATACGGTCGATCACCCCAACAGAAGCCGCACAAACAGCAATGGCAAGACTGTTGTTCATGATGAACTGGTAGGCTTCATGGCGCTGAATTTCACTCATTTTCTTTGAATCCCTGATGCCGGGCAGGTCATTACCCGGTTCGATTATTACAGCAGCAGCCACGACAGGTCCGGCGAGCGGACCTCTGCCGGCTTCATCGACTCCGGCGATAAAGCGAAAACCGTTGTCCCAAAGTTCACGTTCCTTAGATAGCCAGTCGAAGTTTTTTTGAATGAAAGATGTCATATTTTGTTAGTTTAATCCGAGAAACCAACGGAAGAAGGGCGGATTGCGCCAGTCGATCGACCGCCATTCAGCTTTACCATCTCTGAATACAGGTTCAAAAAGGATTGCACCTTCTTTTCCCGTGTGATGAACCGTTATTCCTGCGGATAAAAGCCTGCTGTTCACTTCGCCTGTGTTTCTGTACCTGTTCTCATAGCCTCCCGGTCTGGTAATCACCGCTGTCTGCGGTTTAATCGCTGATATGAAAGCAACGGAACTTGATGTCGGTGAACCGTGGTGGGGTATCTTCAACAGTTCCGCTTCGATTCCGCCGCGCCTCACTAAAGCGTTCTCACCCCGCTTTTCTATGTCACCGGTGGTTATCAGTCTGAGTTTTTGAGTTTCATTCGGCTGGATTTCGAGCAGCATTACCAGCGATGCATCGTTCGGATGCCATCGATCTCCAGCGATTGGTGGTCCGATTATGCTTAAACGGTAATCATCTCCAAGTTCACGGATTTCATCGCCGTCATAAAGCAGTTGCCAATGTACATTGTTTGCGATGGATGCAGAACAGAGTCTCGCATAGGTCAATGTATTGTTCCGAGCCGGACTGGCAACAGCCAATGATATATCGAAGCCATCAATCAATTCGCTCATCCCGCCAATATGGTCAGCTTCGGGATGACTCGCAGCCATCAAGTCGATTCTCTCATGCCCGTAATACTGAAGCATAGTGGTGACTGTTCCGTGATAATGACCTCTCGGAGCCGGACCTGCATCGATAACTGCTGTGCGACCATCAGGAAAGCGCCAGACCTGTGCGTCGCCGTGACCGACATCGAGAAACCAGACCTGCAGGCGGTTCGGTGGACGCCCGTTAAAATTCCATATAAATGCTGTTGATAATAACAGGATCGTTATAACCGTCTTCAGGAAGAGATACCGTTGACTGATAACGAACCAGATCAGGGTCGATATTATTATGGCGACTGTGACCGGCGCCATCCTGCCGGATACGGCTGGAGCAATATGTGCGAATTCTTGTGTAATCCACTTAAAGAGCCAGACAACTCCGTTGACACTTTCGGCTGTAAATCCCGCCAGTCCGGGTGAGAGAGCGGATAATCCCACCATAAGCCAGGCTCCGGCGAAGATGAACCACAGAAGGGGTATCGCAATGATGTTGAAAACAGGTCCGCCTAATGCCATGATACCAAAGTGATAAGCGGTCAACGGAATCACCAGAGCGGTTGCGGAGACGGAGATGAACAGCGGTTGCACAAGGTAACTTGTGATCAGTCGAGTAGCACGTTTCTTTCCGGCTTGCAGCGCTGTTTTCAGCGGTCTCCAGAAGGAGTGGTAGAGAATTATCCCACTGACAGCGGCGAACGAAAGTTGAAATCCTGCATCAAAGAGATCACCGGGTCGAAAGAACAGGATAACAAGAGCAGCGAGAGCCAGGCTGTTAATCGGTGGAGTCCAGCGTCTGACTACAGGACCGGCGAAGAAAACCGCTGCCATTATCCCCGCTCGAAGAGTGCTTCCGCGCGGTGGTACAAGCAAAATAAACAGAAATATGCCGATAATGACGAAGCAGTACCGCCAACGGAGAGGTAGTCTAATAATTGCAAAGATAGCGATGAGAATCCCCGCCAGGAAGCCGATATGCAACCCGGAAAGCGCAAGCAGGTGGGATAAACCGGTGTTTCTCAGGTTCTCAGTCAGCGCAGGATCAACGTCCCGCCTTATACCTGTTAGCAGGGCGATGAGCAACGGAGCATTGTCGCCGCCATATTTTCTGGCAGTTTCAATGATATGGTTTCTAACGATGTAAACAGGATTCTTTCGCTTGTCAACGATCTGCAGACTGCCTGATTTGGTCGAATTTAATTCACCAATGTAGCCGTTGCGTTCGCGCCATGCCTTGAGGTTGAAACTGCCGGGATTGCGCGGCGGTCGGTGAGGATGAAGAATTCCAGTCAGAGATACGGTCATCCCAGACTGTAGATATCTTAACGGGGCATCATACTTCACCCAGATTTTCCCGGGCAGGTCAGCCGGGGGAAATACTTCACCGGTTGTCCTGCAGTTATTTATGGGAAAGGAAGTTCTCTGATTGCGGATGATCGGGGGCTCGGTAACTGTGCCTTTAAGATGGATTTCGCAGGGGAGAAAACTGTCAGGCGGCTTGCTCGCATACAGACTTAAAGCTCCGCCCGAAATCAGTGAGACAGAGAGCATGAGTTGTCCGACGGATCGGCGGTCGAAAATGATCGAGAGTAGGAGTGAGACGATTACGACTGTGAACAGCAGGGTTATCGGCAGAACAACCCAGCCGGCAAGCAGGATACCGATTGAAAAGAGAATTACAACCTTCAGTGCCGGTAGCTGCTGCAAAGTAGTTAGTCGGTTGGGTCGGCAGGTTCAACCCTGAGCAGCATCTTGCCTAATGCGGTGACTTTGACGCTCTGTCCTTTGCTGATTTTAACGCCGGTAGATTCAGCTTTCCAGTATTCTCCGCATACCAGAACCTTGCCTTCCGGATCAAGATCGCTCAATGCTTCACCGATTTCACCAATTAGACCTTCCTTTCCAGTAGTGACCTTTCGCGACTGAGCGCGTATTCCTAAGCCGACTGCAAAGAGTGCGAATAATACTGTTATAACAACAGATGGTATGATTACCGAAAGTGATACTTTAAGTAAAGGAACATCTGTATCAATGAGCATCAGTGAGCCGAGCAGGAGGGAGCCTGCACCTCCGACTGTCAATACTCCGAAGCTTGTCACCTTGATCTCCAGAATTAGAAGAATTATGCCGAACAGAATAAGAAGTAATCCGACCAGATTAATCGGCAGCGTCTGGAAGGCAAAGAAGGCAAGTAATAAACAGATTACTCCGACAACACCGGGAAAGATTGCACCGGGATTCGCCAGTTCATAAATAAGACCGTAAATCCCCAGCATCATGAAAATATAGGCAATGTTGGGATCGCTGAGTTTATCGAATATCTTCTCACGCCAGGACATCTCAAATATCTTGATGCTGATTCTCAATGTGTTGAGGGTTCGCTCCTCATCGACCAGTTTCACAATGCGTCCGTCGATGGCTTCCAGCAGGCTGTCAACATTGGACGCTATCAGGTCGATCACGTTTTTTTCCAGAGCGTCGGTGGCGGTGATGGCGTCGCTTTCACGCACGGCTTTCTCAGCCCATTCCATGTTTCGCCCGCGCTGCTCGGCGATGGAGCGAATCAGGGCAGCGGCATCGTTGGTCATCTTGTCGCTCATTATGGATGTGCTGGCTGAATCGGGTTTATCCTGACCGGGCATCCCGCCTCCACCGATTGTAACCGGATGAGCTGCGCCGATATTTGTACCGGGAGCCATCACTGCGATATGGGAGGCGAGTGTGATGAATACTCCCGCAGATCCGGCTCGCGCTCCGGCAGGCGAAACATAGACAATTATCGGCACTTTCGACGCCAGAAACCTCTGCACTATATCCCGCGTTGCTTCAAGTAATCCGCCGGGTGTATCGAGTTCTATCAACAGGGCTTCAGCGCCTTCATCTTCAGCTCGATCGACAGCTTCGATGATAAACACTGAGCTGACCGGATTGATGATACCGTCGATGCGGATTTTGTGAACTACACCGGCACGAGCGGAACTTGCCAGCAACAGGAGAGAACAGAGAAGAAGGATTAGTTTTTTATTCATTTTGATAGATTTTCAAGCTCTATACGAAATTTCTTTCAATCAATGCTATAATACGGAAATTTGCTCTAATAGTCAAATCCGGTAAGAAAGTGTGAAAGTGAGAAAGTAAGAAAGTAAGAATAGGATCATTGTTATATTGTTTGATTGTTGTTTCTTGAAATATAGCGGGAACAATACAGCGCCTAACGGCGGATTGGCAGACAAGAATGAGTCCTTTGAAATATCCCATATTTTGGACTCCTTCATCATCCCAGCGGAAGCTGGGATCCAGAGAAGTTGATGATATTACGAGCGTTACTGGATTCCATCTTTCGATGGAATGATGAGCTGTGATGATTTCGTGAATAAATCAAAGAACTCAAGAATGTCTGCCCCACCCGAACTAATTATTTTGGCTTGCCGATTGAATGTGCAAGAGCAGTAACCTTCGCAATAAACTCAAGTCTCTCCAACCGATAGAAAGCTTCCGCCAGCGTCTCGCCAACCGTCAGAACTCCATGTCGATCAAGTATGATAGTATCATGTTTCTCGATTAACTCCCTGATCGCTTCAGCTCCCTGGCTTGTGGAAGGCATGGCGAAAGGAGCAACAGGTACTTCCCCCAAGGTCATGCTTTGTTCGGGGAGAAGATACTCATCCAACCGAATGCCTGTCAGGTTGAGGGCTAAGGTGTAGGGTGGATGGGCATGAATAACGGCATTAACATCAGGTCGTCGTTTATAAACCTCCAGATGCATCGGTGTTTCGCTGGTCAGGCGACTTGCTTCGAGAGCGTTTCCACCATTCGCAGGCAGGGACACCTGCGTTACCCGAACGTTTCCATCATTGTCGCAGATGATAAGGTGATCTTCGGTCAGATCACCCTTGCAGATTCCGGTCGGTGTGAGGAGCAGTCTGTCGGGTGATAACCTGACTGAGATATTGCCATCGGTGGCGACAACATATCCCTTATCATACATTCGTCGAGCGATGGCGACGATCTGGCTGCGTTTGGCTTTCTCATCCATTTCAAATAATATCAGAATTGGATTGTTCGTGAATAACTCCATCCAGCATCGCAATGACCCTGTCGGCATATCCGACAAGCCGCGGATCATGAGTCACCAGTATCACCGTTTGACCCTGTTCTGAAAGTTTAACCAGAAGTTCCACGATTCCCTGACCGGTTTTCGTATCGAGATTGCCGGTCGGTTCGTCAGCGAGAACAACCGAAGGGTCACCCACGAGCGCCCTGGCAACGGCAACTCTCTGCTGCTCGCCGCCGGACAGTTGTGTGGGCAGGTGATTCACACGATCGGCAAGTCCAACCCGTTCCAGAGCGAGATTAGCCAGATCGGTTCTTCTGCTCTCCGGCATGCGGCGATATGAGAGCGGGAGCATTACATTACGGAGCGCTGTGCTGCGCGGCAGGAGGTTGAAATCCTGAAATATAAAGCCTATCATGCGATTGCGGACATAAGAACGTCGATCATCGTTAAGTGAGCTTACCTCCCTGCCCTCAAGCATATAATTCCCGTCATCGGGAGTGTCGAGAAGTCCGAGAATATTCATCAGCGAGGATTTTCCTGAGCCGGATGGACCGGTTACAACGAGGAATTCACCCTTCGGTACGGTCAGATTGACACCCATCAGAGCATTTACGATTACCGATCCCATCGGGTATCGTTTATATACATCGATCAGTTTTATTAAGGGGTCAGTGTTCAAAGTTTGTTCCTTATGCAATAATGCGCAGGCAGGGACACCTGCGCCACCCATTCAATGTAGCTAAGAGCCAATAAATGCTTATCTTAATTCCATACCAGTGGCAAGTTCAAGCTCGCCTAAAGCGGCGTAGAATTGCGTTTCAATGTTGATCTCGTCGTTTTTCGCCTGGATAAAGCTGAGCTGCGCAGCGCCCAGTTCAATCACCGTCGCACTACCGAGACGATAGCGCTCCTGCTCGAATTTAAGAGTCTCCTCGCTGAGACGGCTGTTCTGTGCAGCCACCTGAGCCTGTTTATACAGAGCGGTAATATGGTTAATGGCGGAACTAACCTCATACCTGACGTCGAGCGCGAGTTCATGTTCCGTCAGCTTCGACTGCTGATGCCGTATCTTCGCTTCTTGTAACCGAAGCGACTTGGTAAAACGGTCGAAAAGCGTCCATGTTAAATCCAAGCTCACACGAGAATACTTATTGCTGGGTGAGAGCGTGAAACTCGATTGAACGTTTGCCGGTTCCGATCTTGAATAGAGATATGATGTAGAGACCGAAGGCAGGAATTCACCTTTAGCCGCCAGATGATCGTTATGCGCACGTTCGATTCTCAATGTGGAAGAAATAAGATCGCCTCGCGTTTCCATAGCTGTTGTGACGAGTGAGTCTATTTCCCAATACGGTAAGAAGGGAGAGGGCAGGTTGGCTAATACATAGTTTGTATCAAGCGGAAAGCCGATGACGAGGTTAAGCCGTTCAAGCGAGTTATCCCTTTCAAGGAGCGCCTCCAGGCTGTCGCTCAACGCCCTGCCGAGATCGACCTCCGCCTGCATCATATCGCGCCTGGTTACCGAGCCGGTCTCGAAACGTGCATGGGCGAATTCCAGCTGCCGCCTTCGCTGTTCGACAACCTTTTCAGAGAGATCAAATCTGCGTAGCGCAGCAATCGCTGTCGTATATGTAGTAGTAACCTGCGATCTGAGGAGAAAGCGCTCATATTGAAGTTGACTATCGCGTATTCTCTCGTTGAGTTTGATGTTTTTGAGGTTCAAATACCTGCGTCCGCTGTCAAATACGGTTTCGTCAATGCGGAAGTAATAACTTGAATTCCGGCGTTTTTCTGTAGATATCAGATTGTCGGGAATTACGACTACAGACTCTCCGAATGAGACATAGGTTTTAGTGTAATTATTCGATTGATCGATACTGAAACCTGAGGTTACGGAAGGAAAAAACTGTCCCCATGCCGCCATCGATGCTGGAAGATCGAGTTGCTGTTCGAGGATCGTGCGCCGCAGAGAAATGTTTCGTGATTGGCTCAGACTAATACAATCGTCGAGCGTTACCTGTCCGCTGACGGATGAATGTGTTGCAGCAATTATAATCCCCAATGAGAGGATCAGGACTGATAATCTATTTGGCATGTTCAGTTAGTTTCGGTTGTTTGTGGAATTAAATATAATGTTTTGGGGATAATTAACCAATTAGTTCAGTTGAAGAAGTTCCTTCTGTGTCATTCCCGCGCAGGCGGGAATCCAGCTTTCCAGCCTGTCCGAGAATGAAAAAACTGCGTTCTGTCAGGTCTTGCGCCGTCAGGCGTGTGACCTGACAGATCCACCCACTCATGTTGTTAGTTGTTAATTCAATACTTACCGTCGGGTCACATCCCGCGATGCGGGACAAGACCCAACGGAACACACTCGATATTCTATTCTTGGACAGACTGTTTCGCCGGAATGACGATATAGTGTATCCGCCATGCGACGGATTCGCCGTCCCGAATTGGTCGGGACGGCGCACCCCATTCAATGTAGCGAAGAACCGAGTATTTTCATGTTTGATTGAAGGATATACTTATGAACAAGGCCTTGACAATTGCCGGATCAGACTGCAGCGGCGGCGCCGGAGTGCAGGCTGACCTTAAGACCTTCACCGCTTTCGGTGTGTATGGAATGTCGGTTATTACTGCGGTAGTGGCGGAAAATACGGTCGGAGTACAGGCGGTTTTTGATATTCCGGCTGGCATTGTCGAGGAGCAGATCAAAAGCGTTCTTGATGACATCGGCGCCGATGCAGTTAAGGTTGGAATGCTGTCCAATCCGGAGATTGTTGAGATCGTTATCGACTGTATAAAAGAATACAGCATGAAGAATGTAGTGGTCGATCCTGTGATGGATGCCAAGAGCGGCGATCCACTGCTCTCGGAAGAGGCTCGACGTATCGTAAAAGATAATCTGCTGCCCCTGGCGACGGTTGTTACACCGAATCTTCATGAGACTGAACTGTTTCTTGGGAGAAAGATCACCACGGTCGATGAGATGCAGGAAGCCGCCGCGGAATTAAAAGAGCTTGGAGGCGAATGGATTGTGCTGAAGGGTGGACATCTCGTCGGAGCGGATGAAGCAATCGATGTTGTGTATGACGGCGAGCAGTTCTATCTGCTCCGGTCGCCGTTCTTCGATACCCCGAATACACATGGTACGGGTTGTACATTTTCTTCAGCTATCGCCGCCGGATTAGCTAAAGGGTACAAACCTCTCAAAGCCATCAGGAGAGCGAAGGATTATATAACTGCGGCAATTGAGCAGAACATTTCTATTGGGAAAGGTTTCGGTCCGACGAATCATTTGGTTGGTGTTGAGAGCAACTGGTAAATCAAGGTGATTAATGATTAGTTTCCCGGTCAGCGGTGTGGAGACGGAATGGTGGATTCCGCTGTTGACAGCTTTCGTCATTTCTGCATTTACATCGACCGGCGGAGTTTCCGGTGCATTCCTGCTGCTTCCCTTTCAGATGAGTGTACTCGGCTTTGTCGGACCGGGAGTCAGTCCGACTAATCTGATATACAACATTGTTGCCATCCCAGGCGGCGTTTATCGGTACTGGCGAGAGAAACGACTGGTCGGACCTCTGGTGTGGACGACTGTTCTGGGAACCCTGCCCGGTGTTTTTCTGGGTGCGATTATTCGCATCAAATACCTGCCCGATCCCAGGTACTTCAAGTTTTTCGTTGGATTGGTACTGCTTTACATCGGGATTCGATTGGGTTTGAGTGCACTGAAAAGAGAAGAACCAGCGAAGGCAGGAGCATCTTCGATATTTGAAGTGAAGAACTCACATTTCAACCTCAAATCCATCGGTTACGAATTTCAGGGTGAGAACTATTCCGCATCGTTCTGGGGAATTTTTTCACTGAGTCTGATTGTTGGGCTGGTGGGAGGCATCTACGGAATTGGCGGTGGAGCGATTATAGCGCCTTTCCTGGTTGCGATATTTGGATTGCCTGTTTACACCGTAGCCGGTGCGGCGCTGCTTGGAACCTTTATCACTTCTATAGTCGGGGTTATTATCTACACCTTTCTTGCCCCGATTTACCAGCATACGGGATTGATAATCTCTCCGGACTGGGCACTCGGCGGGCTTTTCGGGCTTGGCGGTGCATTGGGTGTATATATCGGCGCCCGTTTTCAACGATATGTTCCTGCAAGACTTATCAAACTTATACTCACTGGTTGTATCCTCTTCGTCTCATTGGGCTATATATGGAATTTCCTCCTGAGATCGTAATTTTCAATACTTAATCTACCCGACTGACTACCGACTATTGATTAAATATCCCTGCCTGTATAATGATTAGTTGACACCTGTTACTTATCTTCGTATATTTACTTGCTATCCAAAATTAGCATTACATTGCGGCAGGTAAGATGATAAGCGTATTTTCAGTGCATTCATATAGCTTTTAACCTACCGTCTGATGTGAACGTCAATCTCAGGAAAGTAAATTGACCATAGATAAATTTTCCAATACCTATCTCCGGCTGTTAGTCAAGATTTTTCTTGACGCGACACTGTTTTACGTGGCTTTCATCATCTCTTACTGTATCCGTTTCCAGCCCGAAGCGGCGTTTATTCATCTCGATAAAATTAAATATTTCCTTATTCTGGCAGTTCTTATCCAGATTACCGGATTCGGTCTGTTCAGGCTCTGGTCATCGATGTGGCGATATGCCGGTACGTATGATCTGGTTCAACTTGTCAAGGCAACGACATTCTGCAACGGAGTAGTTATTGCCGCATGGTTCTTCCTGCGGAATTATGAATTCTTTTTTCCCGAAAAAGCGGTATTACCGAGATCAATAATTCCGACCGATTGGTTGCTGGTTGTTATTCTTAACGGCAGCATGAGACTGGCGATAAGAAAGATCTATTCATCTGGTTTTGGTTCACTGCGCAAGCGCAGTTCATATAAACGGGTGTTGATATACGGCGCCGGCAGCGCCAGTGAAATCCTGCTGCGTAATATTGAGAGCAGCCGTGAAATAGGATTGAATGTAATCGGTCTGCTCGATGACGATCCGGCAAAATTTGGGAAATACATTCATAACAAGAAAATATTGGGAGATCGAACAAAGATATCGGAATTTGTTAATAAGTATAAAATAAACGCTATCTACTTCTCCATACCGAGCCTTCCCGGAGTTGAAGTAAGAAAGATACTGAAGGCGATAGGTGAACAGGTTGAGGATGGAGTCGAAGTTAAAACCATACCCGGGTTGACCGACATTGTCAGTGACAGGGTGACACTTAATGAGTTAAGAAAATTCGAGATTAAGGACCTGTTGAGACGTAAACCGGTTGAACTGAATTTTGCTCCGGTGAGAGAACTCATTACAGATAAAACGGTTATAGTTGTTGGTGCCGGCGGCAGCATTGGGTTTGAGCTCTGCTGTCAGATAGCAGCCTTTAGACCCGATAAATTACTGATACTTGATAACAGCGAGTTCAACATCTATTCGGCAGAATCGACTATCAACGAACAGTACCCTGATCTTACTCTCATACCGATTGTAGCGGATGTGACCAACGAACCCATCGTAAGGCGTATTTTCGAGCAATATAAACCCTCTCTGCTGTTTCATGCTGCTGCCTATAAACATGTGCCTTTGATGGAAATCAATCCCTGGTCTGCCGTGTATAACAATTTGCAGAGTACATTAGTGCTGTCCAGACTGGCAATTGAAAACAATGTCAAACGTTTCATTCTGATCTCCACCGATAAGGCGGTAAGACCCAGCAGTGTGATGGGTGCGACCAAGCGTGTTTGTGAAATCATGTCACATGTTCATCATTTAGCTGATGATACTGAATTCATCGTGGTGCGTTTTGGAAATGTACTCGGCAGTTCGGGCAGCGTCATTCCAAAGTTCAAAAAGCAGATCAGTAATGGAGGACCGATCACGGTCACTCATCCTGAGATTACGAGATATTTCATGCTCGTATCGGAAGCGGTGGAATTAGTGCTGCAAGCGGGAGCCGTTGGTGAATCGGGGAATACTTACGTCCTTGATATGGGGGAACCGATAGCTATCGTTGACTTGGCGAGATACATGATTGAACTGTCCGGGCTCAAAGAGAACGACGATATTAAAATTGAATTTACTGGATTGCGTCCGGGTGAGAAACTCAGAGAAAGCCTCTATTTTGAAGGCAAGGAAATCGCAACGAGGGTGCCAAACCTGTTGGTACTGCATCCAAAGATAGAGTTCGACAAGAAATACCTGAGGAAAGTCGATACTCTTATCACCAGGCTGCCTGAACTGGATCACCGCAATCTCATAAAAGAATTACAGGAACTCGTTCCTGAATATGATCCCAACCAGTCCGAAAATGGATACGTTAAAGACATTCTCGGTTATGATAATTAGATAGCATCAGGAATGTAATAGGTTTAATCGAGCGACCCTGCCGCAACTATGGCAGGGTTTGCTATAGAACAGATCATCGGATCATTAAGACAGTAAACAGCAATATCCTGCCTTCTGAAGGATTTTTATTGTGATAACATGATTGATAAACAGGCGCAGAACTGATCACAATGCAAATACAACAGGCATGAGACGCGATCTCAAAGTAGCTCTCCTGGCAACCCTTTTCTTCGGCGCTGCCGGTGGTATATTTCAGGCTACATTCAATAATTATCTCTCAGAGGTTCACAACCTTGGAGCGTTGGCACGCGGCTGGCTGGAGTTTCCCCGTGAGCTGCCCGGTTTCCTGTTGATATTTGTCATCGGTGCGTTGATCATACTCCTGAGGGAGACCCAGATAGCAGCGTTGGCGATGTTGTTCTCCGCGATTGGAGCAATTGGACTCGGTTTTTTATCACCGGGCATGACCTTGCTGCTGTTGTGGATTATTCTATGGTCGCTTGGAGATCATATTATCTTTGCGGTTGAGGGTGTGATTGGTCTGAAACTGGCTCGCGATGGTGGCGAAGGTCACAGGCTTGGTCAGTTCGGTGGAGCGCGCAATCTCGGCACCGTTATAGGTGTGGGAATAATCTTTCTGCTGGCAAAACTGTTCGGAGACAGGTACGGATTGTTCTATGCTATCGCCGCAGGTTCTTCACTGTTGGCGGGCATTTTCTATCTTCAGCTCAATATCGGTCAGGGAGAGCGGCCTTCCAAGCGGTTCGTATTCAAGCGCAAGTACACACTTTTCTATGCCATCAGCGCTCTGTTCGGCATCCGCAAGCAGATATTTCTCGCCTTCGGCGGCTGGGTGCTGGTAACAATTCACGGTGTAGAGGTTTCAACCATAGCCCTGCTCTATTTCATAGCGGCGACGCTTGGAGTGGTGATGCGTCCGCTATTGGGAGATGTGATCGACTGGCTGGGCGAGCGGTTTGTGCTTTCGGCGGATGAATTATTGCTGTTAGTGATATGCATGTGCTATGCCTTTTCATCGGATGTTCTGCCCAAACCGTTCGATCTGTATCTTCTTTATTCAGCCTATATACTCGACAGCATTCTCTTTGCCTTAAGGGTTGCACGTACAACCTACCTTAAAAAGATCGTCGATGATCCATCAGAAATCACTCCTACTATCTCAATGGGGATAACCATCGATCATATCGTAGCTATGACGCTTCCAATACTGTCCGGATATATCTGGGAGGCATACGGCTTCAGATGGGTATTTATCATTGCCGGCGGGATCGCCCTTGTCGGTTATTTTATCTGCCTGCAGATAAAGATCCCTGTGAGGAATAAGTTGAATGTTGAATAATATGGTTCTTAGCTGAATCCGTCAACCGACTGACCAGACAACTTTACTGCGCACAGAGAGACCAATTGATGTGAATATGATTCGCATGTAAAGTGCATCGACCGATTGCAAAAGACAATTCCCTTACATATACTATTATAAACAATTGTCTTAGGATCAATGGCATAACAGTTGCTTACGTATTATCAAATGAAGATAAGCGATTGATATGGTAAGACAAGATCAGTGCCACCAGAAAATTGTTAACATTTACCGCGCATTACACACCGCATCCTGCAGATTTGGTGTATGCCGGGTTATGAAAAATGGAATGATGCTTCGTTAGAACGCCTCGCTGTGATATTTTCCAGTGAGGCTTTTGATTCTGATGACCGTCAAAGTTAACTTTGGAAAGACCGGTTATAATTGAAAAGGAGGGAGTACATCATGAGATCTGGAACATTGTTGTTCTTAATCACATTTCTTTTTCTTACCGCAGCTACGCCGTTATTAGGTGAAGGCATCTTGAGAATCCATAACGAAGGCGATCAGTTTCAATACCTCGAACTCGTTGGAACCGAGGTCGATATCGAGATACATGATCAGGTATCAATCACCACAATCTGCAATGTTTTCTACCACGATCAGGACGAAGTAACCAATGGCATGTATCATTTCCGTCTGCCGTTGGGCGCCAGTGTTACCGGGTTCGGCTTCTGGGAAGGTGATACACTTATCGAATACGAATTGAGACCCGGTCAGCAGGGAGGTCCGGGTGGAGGATTGGAAGACAACCCGGAACTCAGGGAATTCCTGGGACAGAATCCCTTCAGCGCACCGGTGGATACAATTGAACATGGGATAAACAGGATATTTCTCCGTTATGTCGAGTTGCTTCCCTACAATTTCGGAGAGATGCTGTTAATGTATCCTCTATACAGTGGACAATTCCTTGATGATCCGATAGATACCATCCGAATCAGCGTCGATATTCAGGCTCGGCGCGTTATCCGGGATCTGACCGAGATACAGCTTGAATATCTGGTGGAATATGAGATCGAGGACGATTACAATGCCAGTTTAGTGCTGTTTGCAGAAGATTATACACCTGAAGCGGACTGGGGATTCAATATTGTTTACGACCAGGAAGACATCGGAGCATGGCTCTATACGCATCGATCAAATGATGAGCGCTCCGGTTATTTCATGCTGGTGATCGAGCCGGGTGTGGTTGATACGGGTGAGGTTGTAGAGAAGTATTTCACCTTTGTTCTCGATCGTTCAGGCAGTATGAGCGGACGTAAGATCGTCCAGGCGCGCCAGGCGGTAATGAACTGTCTGGATCACCTGTTACCGGACGATCATTTCAATATCATCGATTTTGCGGAGAATATCGAGGCTTACTCCGAAGAAATGCTGCCAGCGAATGCGGATAACCTGTATGATGCCCGTGAGTATATAAGCAGGATCGATGCAGATGGCGGAACGAATATCTACGGCGCGCTGATGCAGGCAATCGGTCAGGAGATGGGTGAGAACGTTGCAAATCAGGTTATCTTCACAACCGATGGGCGCCCCACTGTTGGTGAGTGCAATCCGACGAATATCCGGAGAGCCGTCCGGGAAAACAACGAATTCAACGCCAGAATCTTCTCATTCGGGATAGGCAATGATGTCAACCATTCTCTCCTCTATGGATTATCTGAGGATAACAGCGGTATCTCGATAATCTTCGATCCGAACGAAGCGCGCATCGACAGCGTTATCAACGACTTTTACCAGTATCTCGCTCGTCCGGCATTGGTCAATCCGGTCGTGGAGATAGGAGACGAAATCGAGGTGGACAGTCTCTATCCCCTGGAATTGCAGGATGTTTCCGCCGGTAAACAGCTTTACCTTTACGGGCGGTATGCGAGTTTCGGCGAGACTACTGTGACATTGACAGGGCAAACCTCATCGGGACCGACAACTCTTGAATTTCAGGAGATGGAATTTCCGGAAAATCAGGTTGAGAATGAGTTTGTCCCTCGTATGTGGGCGAAGTCTGTGATCGATTACTGGCTGAGATGGATGCTGATAAATGGCGAGAGGCAGGACATTGTTGATCTCATCATTGAGCTGTCAATCGAGTACGGTATTCTGACTCCCTACACCGAATTCGGCGATCCCGATGAACCTGACGACGAGGATGATGATAGAAACGATATAATCGGGGAACTCGAAATCATTTCGTTCAATGCCGTCCGAACAACGGCAGGTATGGAGTTGCGCTGGTCTATAACCAGTATCGCATCCCCGGTTACATACAATATCTACCGCTCCGAGACTCGTGATGGAGTGTTTGTTCGATTGAATTCTGTTCCGTTGAGCAGCGCTTACTTCCTCGACACCGATGACATGATCGGGGGGACGATATACTATCGCATCGAGATCATCACCGCGTCTGAGAGCTGTATGTCGGATGTCTTTACGGTCGGTACAGCCGCGGCGGAATTGATCCTGGACGATCCTTATCCTAATCCGTTCAACATGTCGGCATGGGCAAGTTTCCTCATTCCCAGCGACGGATCGGCACATCTGGCATTATACGACCTGCACGGTCGTGAGGTATTAACGTGTTACAGGGGAGTAATTAGCGCCGGTGTGCATCACCTAACTATCGAGGCGACAGGTCTGTCTGCGGGAATCTATCTACTGAGATTGAAAACTGGTGAGGCTGAGGTTGTAAGGCGGGTTGTACTAATTAAATAGGGAAACTTTCTTAAACGTAAATAAAGAATTCAAAAAGACGATAGCGCACCCTTCCATCTCTAACGCCTGGTTGAGTGCCAGCATCCCCTCCATACTTTGGAGGGGATGTTTTTTTGCTTTTCATTCTCCCCATACGTCAGTAGGGGGGGGATAAAAGGGGGGGTATCCAAAAAATCCCCCCGGTTGCAGGGGGGGAATAAAAGGGGGGGTGAATCGTTAATCTGAAATGAGTCAACCCAATAGAATGCGAAATTTGAATAGACTTGATAAATGATTTCGTTTTATGTTGAAAGTTCCGTGATTATTCCATCGATTCTTCTTGCCTGTATACCATTAGTATTTGCTTTTTTTTGTGCTCCACTGATGCAATCATCATAATCTGCCTGTTTTCGGTATTCAAACATTCTTTCCAGGTTGCGCCCTATGCCTTTTAAAAGGTTATTATTTTGTCTTGACAATTCCCTTCTTAGATCCCGATGAACGTCCGCTCTCGGCGGATCATATCCTTGAGATATTAAGTAGTTACGTGCAATACAAAAAGCTGCATAATATGATCTACTTATTGCACATCTGAAAGTCGCCTCACGACCTGATTCGAAATCCGTCTTAAGAATTTCTTCAGAGAGAGCTATATAATCAGACCAATTAAATATCATAGAAGTCAAGATTAATCATTAGCTTATCTTCTGTTGAATCAGCGTTATCAATCCACCAGTCTTGATCAAAACTATCGAGTATTTCAATTGCTTCCAATGGGTCAAGATCTGTGAAAACATGTAATGATAACTTTTGATTGCCCGAAATTGATTCAGGATCGGTCATCACAAATAGTTTTTTATCTGAATTTGTGAAATAGTCATCCAGTATCTTACAGGCGTCGATGATAATTGGATATAGATGTCTATTTGCTTTCAATAGGTCATTAATATCTTTCAGCTTTGTTAACTCGCAGTATTTGCTTAGATCTTCTAAAGAGTAATCATTTTGTTGATCAATATTAAACCTGTAGAAGCTTTTAGGTTGACCATATGAACCATAAACGGGAAGAATTCTCTCATTAGGTCTTGCCTGAATACTGAATCCGTGATTGTCTTCACTAATTTCCCTCTCCAAATCAGAAATTCCATTAGTTATGATGAGAGTAGTCTCTGTTATTAACTGCTTATCTCGCTTATTCTCAGTAAATGTTGTGAATTCAGAGCTTTTGCTATCAATTGTGAGAAGGATTAGTTCGTCGAGTAGCTGACAGGAATCACTTGGATTTGAAATAATTATATCTTGTTTACTTGCCATAAGTTTGATCAATTATATTAATGATTGGTTCAGCTCTGGATAGACTGTTCTTTATTAATGTTTTTGTTTTATGATCTTTAATATCAACATCTGCCCTGAATACATCGCAGTCTATATGTAACCAAGTTTCTATATCCGAAGGGTGGATTTTGCCAATGTAATTGTTAACATCTCTGGGATTGTTTTTATTTACAGGTCCACAGTGAACTCTGAATTTATAATCATCTTGCTTAAGTTCATAAATCATAGCAATATCTTCAACTAATGCCCCCGCAATCCTCTCGGACTCAATAACCGGGTTCCCAGTAATCATATTCTGTAAAATACGAGATGTTTCTAAACCTTGCCCAATTGCTATAAATCTCACACCAATTCGGCTAAACTCGTTAATATCATAATCTTCTACAAATTCATCGGTAAAAACGAATAAATTATTATAATCATTGATATTTATATCAACCTCTTGAATAGTGAAGCCAATGCTTTGTTCACGAATTTTACCTTCAATAAACCTGGTTTCAGTCTCAGACATGAGAATTACTTCGTTGAAACCTACGGTAATTTTGAAATCGCTATAAAGGTCTCGAAGTAATTCTGCATACCTGCCCCTATGATCAAAAAAGGAGAGTTTAGGTTTGAATCGCAACTCGAAAATTAACTTAAGAAGCTTCATTTATCAACCGTATTTTATCAATCATAACCAAATAATACGATATAAAAGTGAATTTGTCAACTATTCTGGAATACTACCCACGTGGTGTTGTCAGATTTCACGTCGGCAGATTACAAACAATCTCTCCCCGTTTCCCGCAAACCGGGGAGGACAGACATTCCTATCTGTCACCGAATCACCTATCCATCATCCCCCTCAGCCAATCCATATCGATATTGGGGCAGGTTTTGGGCGGGTCGCTTTTATGCAGCAGCTCATAATGCCCGAAAAGCTCCACATGGGGATAATCGCTTCGTATTTCACCAAACAATCTGACTAGCGACTCGAATTGCGGATGTGTGAATTGACGTTTTCCGATCAGGCAGATGCCGATTGAATTCCTGTTTCGTCCTCTCACATGTGCGCCGATCTGACTCGGTGACCGTCCGGCTTCCACAACCCCATCCAGCCAGAACCGGGGTCTTTTCAGATCGTAAGATTCGATGTCCGGATAGCTGTTCAGAATGACAAAGTGATAACCGATTCCCCGCCATCCCCTTGCGCGATGCCACTCGTCTATCAAGGCAGCGTTTCCATAGTGTGAACTGCTGCAGTGAACAACTATTAGGTCAATTTTTCGCGGTTTTTGCGTCATCAGAATCCAGTCCGTCGTAAACACCTTCCACGAAATCCGCCACCGTTGCCTTGACCCGGTCTTCGATACGCTCCCATCCGGCTCCAATACGGCGCTGACCCAGACCGGTCAATACTCTACCAGCCTGATAACCCCAGCCGTATGTCCTGCGGCGCGGGAGGAACAGACCGATGATGTATGACAATAAGGGAGGCGTTACTACGCCGATTATTGCCCATGCCCATTCAGGCATTTTTTCCTCCTTTGTATTAACTTGCTTACTTTTCCGTTGGGTGCCCCGGATTGCTTGCAATCCGGGGTTCAGTATGGTCGCCAACCCGCCGTGGTTGGCGACATTATATTAATACTCTGATAGTCCAACAGGTGCTGCCAACCGCGGCTGGTTGGCAGCGGGTTGCGCTATTAAGCAATGACTTCTTCAACAGGCACTATCTAAAATAGCAGACCGGAATCAACTTGATTTCAGCAGAAAGTACAATAGAGCCGCTCAGCCTCCTGAGTTCCGCCAGAACATGATTCTCCCACCTGCTCCAACCGTTCCCAGGTTCTATTCTATCCGGATTCATCATTTGCCTCTTTTCGCAGTTTTATCGTCACGCCGCTCATGACCTGCCAGAACCGTCGATTTCCATCGATGAAAACCCTCACTGCGAGATACGGTTCGATCTTCTCGGATAACCGGTAACCGATCTTTGATTCACCCTCCCAGACATGGATCCTTGCGAAATCAGTGGTGAAGCTTAATTCCCCGCCGGGCAGCGGTATCCAGAAATCAACCGCTCCCTTTGGATTGCTGTATTGCTCGGCAACTCCTCCGGCGCCGATACCGACAAGCCACCACTTTCGCCCGATAATAATGGATTGTCTGTCAATCTGTTTTGAGTTGATAATCCGGGTTCTGTATTCAATTGTGAAACCGTAGAATAAACCGTGATTGCCAGAGATGTTGTAACCAAAGTAATTGTTGCCGTTCTCGCGTTCCACCATCGACATCACCTGCACCATCGACCACCTGGAATCACCTGCAATCAGGTAATCAAAGGGAGCCGTGGCAATATCCGGTGTTCTCAATGATAAGGCGAATGTTAGTGCAAGCGGCGTCAACCAGGTCATACCGTTCAATCCTCTTCAGGCTTGATCTGATACCCTTTTTCCGAGAGCCAGGTATGGAACTCGCTTGATGGACGCACCTCCCAGGCGATGCAGTAATCCCTGTCTGTCAAGTCGTATTCTCCCCATATTGCTCCACCATAAGCCACAATCTCATCCGGGTTGCCATCAAGCCTGACAAGCGGAATACTCGCCACATCCGCAGGCATCGGATGCTTCTCGTTGTCGGTATAGATAAAGAATGTCTGCATCAGTATATCCCTCCACGATGTTCATTTATCCATCGCTCTGCCCTTTGTAACTGCCCAGTTGTTAGACCAGCTCTGCAGATGATTACGTCGGTAACGGAGATGTTTGCATTGGTTGAACCATCATACTTGGCTCCGAGAACAAGTCCCTTAAAGGAATTAGTACCAACACTCGCACTCACTGTTCCTGTTACACCATCTTTTCGCATTATTGACGAGGCGCCATCAAATACGTGGGAGATAATTGTCCATACCCCAGTTACTGGCGAGATCCCCGAAACGCTTCGGAGAGTTGGCGCTGACATTGAAAAAACACTCGAATACCTGTACAGGCGATGCGCATAATTGATATATACGTCGAAGAGAATTTTCACTGAAGTAGGTTGCTTAACTACCAAAATGATAGTATTCGGTTGAGCATAAGTTGCTCCGAATAAACCTCGCAGATAATCGTCGTTGCCGTCAAAGACAATGGCGGGACAGCCGTTTATCTGATCCGTGCGATATTCGGGACGTTTGGAATTATCGCTCTGTGCAATCGACAGACCGTTTATACTGCCGTACCACGCCCATACCACATCACCACTGTCAGAAGGTGTATCATCAGTCGTAACACCCTCATCAATCCGCCACCAATCGACTATGTAAGGCAAATCTTCGAGGGTCCATGCTTCAAGCCCGCGTCCCCATCTCGGATCGATACGTCCCCATGCTCCTTCCCTGCCCCACCTGTCTTGAGCAAGACAGGGTAGCGAGAGGCAAAACAGAAGGAGCAAGGTTAATATTATGTATTTACTCATCTTAGTGCTCGCAGATCAAGGTCCAGTTGATAACGGTCGTATCAGCGATGTCGCTCTCGAAGATAAGCCGCATATATCCGCCCACCATTGCCCTGACAGGATAGAGCCACTGCCGCGATGTATCGTTCAGCGCTTCGAAGCGCCATTTACCATATAGATCGTGGGTGAAACAACCGTCCTCTATGAACAGGTTCGAACTATCACCGCTCCAGAACCTCTCTGCAGTTGTGTCATAAGCGCACTCAAAATATGCTTTCGATATCCTCGCTGAATCACCGGCGCCATAGTAGCTTACTTTCAACCCGATAGTGAAAACCTGCGGATTGAAAATGCCTATATTGCGATTATCCGCGCTTTCAGCCCAAGCTGAAAATCCAACCTGACACCATCCGGTTGTGCATGGATCGGCTGCTCCCATTGCCTTTCCCTGACCGGAATAGATAACGGGGAAGTGCTCACCGGCTATGAACTCCGCTGCGCTCTTCTTCGGCAACTGCACATCAGTCTGACAGTTACCGTTCATGGCAAGCAGTATCACAAACAGAATAATTAAAATGTTTCGTATCATCGTTAAACCTCCATTGGGATTAGTTTTTCAGGAAATCCTCGATACCAGATACCTTGCCACTTGAAACGGGGCAGCCCAGTCTGTTCGACATCATTCGCTTCAGAATGCGCCAGCATAAAACCCGTCCCCGGCTGCGCTCCACGATAGACGAGGGACCCTTCTGTAACCTTGATTATCTCATCGTAGAAGAAAAAACAGCACTCACCATCGTACTCGCGTCCCGGCACATGTTCACAACGGCGAATATCCTCCTCGCATACGGAACACGTCGGTCGGCGAAAGGTGAATCCTAACGATGCCTCGTTGTAAATACCGCCGTCGATGTTCACCTTGAGGTCTTCGCTGGATGAATGCAGCCTCATCCAGTAGAACTTGGGTACTATGTATGATATTCCGGTTCTCTCGTCGATCTGAATGTCACCGCCGAAGAAACGCGCCACACCCAGGGTATCCTTTCTGTGACCTATCAGCGCCGGTGCTCCCTGTACCATGCTCAGCAGCGACGGCAGCTCTTCGGTGCGAAACCTGCCGAAACCGGCATCGACAGCATCTCCGGCAAGCCGACAACGGCGGACGTAGATGTCCCGAGCCGTAACCGGCAGCAACGGCGGATTCATCAGCGAATTGATCAATCTGACATCATCGTCTGTTGCCGGTGCTTGCATGCTCTCCAGCAATCCCGATAATTCTCGATAAATCCAGTCCATCAGATGCCCTCCGGTTTAAGCTCAACCTGCAGATCGCCCCGCTCCTCGAAGGCGGTTCTGAGTTTTAATATGAAGCGGCGAAGATCGACGCTTGTAACTTCGCGGTCATCTCCCTCATCGAATGAGCAGGAGACATGCCACGGGATTATTTGAAGTACTCTCATGTTTTACTCTCTGTTAGTTAGTGCCTGTTAAAAAAGTATTCATTTTGTCATTCCCGCGCAGGCGGGAATCCAGCCAAGTTATTGTTATTTCTGGCAGACGGGGGCGTCTGCCAGCAGGTAGTGAGGCAGAAATTACTACTCTGTGTCCTCATCCTGCTTGAAAGCATGCAGGTAGCCCAACTCGCGCGCACCCTCATCCTTGGATATATAGCCGCGCTGTACCTTGAGATCTACGCTATCAATCTTCAGCTTTTCTGCTTGCATACGCTCATGCAGAAACGGATCGGGATGGTCGTCAAAGCGGTGGGTGACCACTGCTTCAATGCCCCTGAGTTCGAGTTCCTTGTTGCAGATCCAGTCTATCAGATCCGCCCCAGATCTCTGGTGAACAGCGACCATCTGCATCAGCAGGTCGAATTGTGATTGAACCCAGTTCTGTGTGGTTTTGTGTGTGCGACCTAATACCCAGGGGAAGAGCTTGAGTCCGGTGATCACATCCTCGATGACCTGCTCGCGGTTCAGCCTCCAGCTCCAGCTCTCGCCCTTACCACCGACGACGGTTACCTCGACATCCTCCCATGTGAACACATTCTGATCGGGTTCAAGGTTGCTGAACTCATTGACCGTATCTTGGAAATAACGGTTGGCGCGGGCTTCATATTCACGGTCACCCTCCCAGCTCGCCTTCTCCGGACGGCTGACTTTGACCTGCAACCGCGGCGTCCCGGCGTTATGGCTCGAACGCGCCATATCTTCGAGCATCAACTCCTCGACCTCAGCCACGAACGGAATCGAAGCTAACGGTTCAATTCCTAATGGATTTGAGAGATCGGTGCCGAGCGTTCCAAAGAAGAACCTTGCAGGATCAAGTCTCTCAGTCTCGCCGTCATCGTTTTCGACGTAAGGTATCCAACCGTGCTCATCATCGTGAACCCAGGAAATCCGGAATGGATCGATGAAACGGAAATGATCCACACTCTTTCCCGTTTCCGACAGGATGATCTCACCGGAGAATTTACCGGTGGTGAACAGCTCGAGGAAGTAGGCGTCAGTGAGCTTGTCGAATCCCGAGCCTCTGCCGTAGGGTAGTTCGAGTATCCTTCCGTCCAGTTCTGCCAGCGCTTCCCTCGCACGCCCGGTTTCGGACTGACTCCCTTCGATTATCCTCGTCTGCCTGGTGGAGCACAGCCTCACCCATGCCCATACACCCGCCGAGACGATGGGAATCGATTCTCTCAGCCAGCGATAGAACTCACCCTTGTTACTGCCGCGATAATTGAATTCCCGGTGCAGGCTGTTCATATAGCCGCTCATCTGGCGGTAAAGACCGCGCGGCTGCCATGTCCTGTTCCCGCACTTGATATCGCCGCGCTGCCATGGAAAGTCAACGGATGCGTCTAACTGAGTTGCTCCTCTGACCTTGATCAAGCCCTCCAGCGTTCGTTCCGCCCCCTTTTTATTCTTTCTCCAGAATGCCATTTGTTTCCTCTTATTTTATAATGCCGGTTGAGATTATTGGGATACTACTATTTAATTTCTGTTGGAAAAGTCCTCCAGACCGCTGGCAGACGCCCTCGTCTGCCAGCAAAATCCTTATTCTTCCGTCATCCCGAAGCGTCGGGATGACGGAAGGCGAATGCCGGTTGAGATTAAAGGAATCACCACTTCCCCCCGGCGACCCTTGCCCTTGACAGTTTCACCGACCGCCCTCCACTCAGGTTTATGATTAAGTACCGGAGTGCATCGACGGCATGGTCATGTAAATTGTCCTTGCGCGGTTTATCCCTGCCTGATTCCCAGCGGTAATGCTGCAGGTGATATACGGTTTTCTTTACGTTCGGTGAAAACCGCAATCTGATTATCCCGTTGGCATCACGCAGCAACGATTTCACCAGCTCAACGCCGTTCATGATCTCGGACTTCCGGTAGGCGAGCTTGAATCCCTTGCGATTCAACCTCCCTACGGAGGAAATTCCGTCATCGTTCACTGCCGCACCTGCAGGATCACAACCGCTCCATGTAATATCCTCTTCGGTGATGCCATGCCTGGCGTCGATCTTCCTGATAGCCTCGACCATCTCATCTACTGTGGCGTCGTTGCCCTCCCACTCGTCGAACACGATCATATCTCCAGCCGGTGATATATGCAGCCATATCACGTAAGGGTGCCGATAACCGAAGTCGATACTGCGGTAGGTGCGACCACCGCCTCTCACCCAGCGGAATTCGCTGTCAAGGATATGCATGGAGGTCTCGAATTCGTCGTACACCCGGTCAGCCAGCGCACCGAAATCAAGCTCATACTCCTGCTGCCAGCGAGCTTTTGAGAGACCTTTTTTCGCATCATTGAGCCATTCGTCATCACGATGGGGATGCTCCTTCCAGTGTATCCGTAGTTTCCCAAAACCGTTGGATTTGTCGCTGTACAGGTCATAAAACACGTTATCGGTGCCATTGGGAGTGGAAACGCCGACGAAACTGCCTCCCGAATCGATTGCCGGTTTTACCGCCGTCCAGATGCCGTCGGAGTGCGATGTGAAAGCCATCTCATCCCAGAATACACCTGACGGACTGTGCATTCGAGGCGCTTCCTCAGTGGCGGGAAGTGAGAGAATGCGGCTGCCCGAAGCAAAAACGACCTCCCGGTCGCTGTTTCTGGTCATCTCTTCTTGTATCCGTATATTTTCGGGCAGTAGCGAATACATAATCCTCAGACGTTTCAACAGTTCCCGCGAATCACGCTCTCCCTTGCAGAGCATCAGGTAAACGCCCGGTTCTTCGTTGAGCGCCCGGTAGAGCATCCAGGCGCAGACCGACCAGGTTGCCATCATCTGCCTTGATTTGCAGACGATCAGGATGCGCTGCGCTGTCAATGCATCGATCAGCCCGCGGGTGAAGGAATAATCGGGAAACTTTTTGAAGCCGCCGGTGGCGTCTTGAGTGTATATATTCACTTTTATCCACGACCAGATCGTATCTGCATCCCCGATTTTGCTCAACTCCACTCCCAGCTCTGGTTGCTCTTCTTTGCGCCTTTTACCAGTTGCGGTGTATGCAGATACGGTCTGAGTGTACGCCAGGCGGATGTTTCAAACTGAATAGCCAACTCGCGCCAGCCGCGCGCCCTGCCTTCTGCTGACGTCATACCGTCGCCAAGCGCTTGTGAAGTTAGTCCTCGACAAATGATAGAAAGCGTGAGTTCGGCAGCGCCGGTCTTTATGCCCTGCTCTTCCGATGAAGCGTTGTACTCATCTTTAAGAAGGCTGAGGATTTTGTCCTCCGCCTCGGTGATGGCTTCATTGATCAACTGGTCGGCGCCCGATGCGGCGGAAACCTGATAATCAACCCAGACGGTTGTCTCAGGTTCGAGAGAGCCCTCGACAACGACGGTTATCTCACCGTTGTCATAGTCGATGGTATAATCGACACTTTTGGTCATCACCTCGTAGCGCAGGTAATAGACATTCACCACCGCACCTTCGCCGATGGAACCGCTCGCAATACGCCAAACCTTTCCACCTATTGCATTACAAGCGAAGTCCTTGTTTACCTCGTAAACAGTGTCCAGGTCGCTATCTGCAGCTACAACGATCTCTCCGGGAAACAGATTTTCATGGTTCAACTGCACCCAAGTCTCACCGTTGAGTGTGACTCCCGACTGTTCGGCAGGTATCAGTGCAGCGAGACGTTTGATCTTTTCGCTGGATGCAACCAGTCCCTTATGCGGCAGCAAACCTTTACCAGCCGCATCGAACTTCACAGCCACGTCATTGTATTCGGTAGGCAATCTGTCAAGATCGAAGAGATGTTTCTTGATTATTTCAGATGATGTCCAGGACATTTATGTCCCTCCTGTATCACGGTTATAATTCAATTAATCTGAAGCAACTAATTCATATCAACTTCAGATGCACAGTGACCATCAACGTTGAGTTCGCCGATACTCCGGTGGCAACCAGAACGCTGTTTCCGCCGTTAATCCGTACATATACGTCAAAATTACCGGAGTTTATATTGGCGTAAACCGATAGACGATCACCCGCCGAAGCAGAGACTTTCCCCGAATCACTCGACAGTAAAACGCTGTCCCAGCAGTCTATCCGGTAGATTCTCGCCTCGCCGGGAAGCGGAAAACCATCACCGGCTTCACCGCCCGGACCCTTCAGGTAGGTCGATGATGTTGTCACCTGCCCTGAAAACCCGAGCAGTATCTCCGATTGACCGGCGAGGAGATAGTTCAGTACTCGATTTATTGACATTGTCCTTCTCTGAGTTATACCGCTGTCGCTTATTATTAATGAGACCATCCCCCGGGGTGAATCAGGGTCAATCAATATTATTTATTACCCGTTTATCACCCCGGGATGATCAGTCCTCTAATAATCTGACAGCTTGGCTGCTCCGTCCACCATGATGGTATAGACGGATTCTTTCGACACCACCGCCGATTCCAGCTTCTGGTTGATGACCTTTTCTGCCTCGATCATCAACGGCTGGGAGACCGTTTCACGCACCGCGAAACGACTGTCCAGCCCGATGACCTTGGTGGCAACCGCGTTCGGGACGATTACCAGTCTAGCATTCACCGGCAGGAAAGAACGATAGTCGCCGCTCTTCCTCATCAGTTCCTGCTGGTTCCATGCCTGCGGGTCCTTCAACTCGTTGATGTTGATGATGTTCTCAATTTCCGCTGAACCCGCCAGAATGTGAGTCATGCGAGCGGGAACGTTGAACGCCATCGCCAAATGAACCAGGTCGCTGTATGCGAAAGTACCGCCGACGCCGTCGAAGACGTCCGCTGCTCCGGCAGATGTGCCGTCACCGTTGAGCATCACGTTGTAGATCTCATCGATCTCATCGTACGCCATCTGCGCGCCTATCCACCAGAGAAACACCCTGAACTCGGTGAGCTTCTGGTTGCGAGCCACGCGGTAAGAGAAGTCGAACTGCCTGCCGCGATCAAGGATATTCGTCTCCTTGTCGCTGTAATACAGTCCTACACGCGGGTACGCCGATCCACCGCCGCTGCCGCGCTTCGCCAGCGATTTCTTGGCAGTCTCGGTTTTGATGTAGATCGGTCGGACAGTCGGTCCCGGTTCATGGACCACGGTTGCGAGCAGATCGGTCGGATCCTGCACCATCCGATAACCTCGTTTAACCTCACGCAGGATGTACTCCGGCAGAAGAATCAATCCTCCACCGACGAAGAACTGCTCCATACTGATAGCCTTCCGTCCTTCGGACTCGATGCCATGCAGCATTAGCTGACGCTCAAAGGCGTCGAGCTTGCTGTCCGGCTCGCTTGGATCTAACTGCTCGAACAGATCGCTTAAGTTGATCCCCTGTTCCTGAGCCTCGGCGTAGAATGCCGGATTACCAGCCCGGGAATGATGGATGACCAGCTCCTTGAGCTTGTTCGCATTATCTAAATCAAGAGCCATTTTCTCTCTCCTTGTAAACAATTTTCGCCTCCGCTATAGTTCGGCGGACAGCTTTTACGTTCAATACCATGCCGGTTATTGATTTTGATTCAAAATTCAGAATCACGAATCAATTCTACCCCAACCATACGTCACACGTTGAAGCAGCCTCATCGACCGCGATAACCTGCCCGCGCATCAGATGCCCTCCCGCAGCGATGTCAGCATCCGCGGTAGCTTTCTTGACCTTGCCCTCGCCGTTGACCTCAACCATCTGGTTGATCACCGGCGTAGTCGCAACGTACTTGAAACGTGCGACGCCTCTCGCTTGAACAGCGCAGAGTGCGGGCATTGTCGTACCCGGCTGCAATTCCTGCGACACCCAGACCACCTTGCCGAACAGCTTGTTGCCATCGGCGCCCATCCCGATCTCGTTGTCGTCCGATACGACACACGCGGTCAGGTTGTCATCGAGGTCCGCCTGGGTGAAATCCTTGTTTTCCGTTGGATCGACGCTGAACGTCAGAAATGGCGTTCCTCCGATACCACTGTTGTCGATGTTAAACTGACTGGACATTGTAAGTCCTCCTGATATTTACTATATTCAACATTTTGCTGAGCGATCGATTTGCGATTTCTCATGTTTCTCAAATCCGATCTCCCAGTGTATTACCTTCCGCACATGAACCTGTTCATCTCATCCTCTCTCGTATCGATCACCTCTGCTTCAAGCCTTCCATTCCAGGAGGGATGGTTGATGGGACGAGATCTGTGACGGTTCATGTTCGGGTACTCTTTACCGGGGACAATACTCGTTACGATCCTTGCGTCGTCCCCTTTCCTCCGCTCAAGCTCCTCCATGATGCTGTCGATATCGACCGACTCAATGCCGGAACCAAGCCCTTTTATGTCTAATATATTCATTGAATGCTCCTCGCCTTCAAGTATTTGTCGTAAATATACGATATTATTGACATGAAGTCAAGCGATATTTTTGAATATGTTTAATATATTAGATATTATTTGGGGAGTAATGTTGGAATTGTTAGAAGAAGTGAGTAATGGAATGTCTGATTGAGACCGGATTGAATCAATTCCCCCCCGGTTACCGGGGGGGATTAGGGGGGGACAGGTGGCGCAGACATCTTATCCGGTCCCGACGGATTCTTGTCTGCGATTAAATGTACGCCTGCTATGGAAGCGGGAATCGCAATAAATGTCTGGAGATTAAATAATCTATTGCATTGATACTTTAACAAGTTTACATTTAGGTTTAATACTCGCAAGAGGCGGGCAATATAATCGGTTTGAGTAAAGGCTTATAGGAGAGTCTTATGCCTAAGAGAAAAAAAGCTGAGAAAACAGAACAATTACAGCCGGAACAATTGAAAATTGATTTGTTTAAAGGCAAACACGAAGTTAGGAAGATCTTTCATCAGGACGAGTGGTGGTTTTCGGTTGTAGATGTTGTAGGAATACTATCAGAAGCAGATAATCCAAGAAGATATTGGAGTGACCTTAAAAGAAAGATCAAGGCTGAGGGATCATTTCAGTTGTACGAAAAAATCGTACAACTGAAACTGGAGAGTTCCGATGGGAAAAAGTATCCTACAGATTGTGCAAATACTGAAACAATGCTCAGAATAGTTCAATCAATACCATCTAAAAATGCTGAACCGTTCAAAAGATGGTTGGCAAAAGTTGGATTTGAGAGAATGCAAGAGATTGAACAGCCTGGATTAGCTGTGAAAAGAGCAAGGGCAACTTATCTCATGAAAGGTTATGATGACGAATGGATTGAAAGACGAATTCATAATATTCAAAAGCGTGAAGAGCTAACTGATGAATGGAAGGATCGAGGTGTAGAAGCAGGGCGCGAATATGCTATACTAACAGCAGAAATATCAGAAGCTACTTTTGGATACAAACCCAGTGAATATAAGAATATTAAAGGACTCGATAAGCGAGATAATCTACGTGATCACATGACCCCACTTGAACTGATATTTTCTACTTTAGGAGAGGTTGCAACTAAAGAGATCACAGTTAATAAAGATGCTCAAGGTTTTAATGAAAATCGTGAAGCGGCAAAGGACGGAGGAAAAATCGCAGGGGACGCAAGACATGCCTTAGAAAAAAAGACAAGAAAGCGAGTTGTTTCAACAAATAATTACAAAGAATTGACTCTTGACAAGGCAATGGGAAGGATTGCCAATAAGCCTCCACCAAAAAGATTAAAGGAATAGAGGATACTACCCTTTCTTTTAACTTCTTCACTTTTTTCAGCTTACCCTCCGTGTCGTAAATACACAACACGCCTTTTACACCTGTATCTTACAGGTTAACACAAGATACAAATTTGCCTACTTTCAAATTATTTGAGGAGTAATGTTGGAGATGTTAGAAAAAGTGGATTATGGGATGTCGTATTGAGACCGGATTGAAGCAATTCTCCCCTACTGGCGTAGGGGAGGAATATCACTATCACAAACTCCGCGTCTCCCAGTATTTCCGCGCTCCTTTAATCCAGAATCCGATTCCGACAAACACCGCAAAGTTCATCACTGCGAAATGAAACAGATCAGTTGTGATACCACTCTTGCCTCCGGATTTAACTCGCAGACCTCCTATACCCGCAAGCAGGATACATAACCCGAACAGCGCTGCGATAACGTTATACAGCCATGAACTGCCGATCATCATTGCCGATGAGATCAACATCAACGCTAACAGGTAGGGAGCAAACCAGCGCAGCAATTTATAGCTCACGGCGAGATAGAGGACTTTTACGCCCGACCTGAATGCCAGCCACAAAAGCTTCGATATGCTGTTCAGGTTGTAGGTGGTCATCCTGACCCGCCTGAGATACTCTGCCTTGATAGTCCGCTGAGTTTCTTCTATCGAGGCGGCATTTTCCGCATATACCGCTTTATAACCCTGAGCAAGAACCTCAAGTGGCAGTATCACGTCATCTTGTACGGGACGCCTGCCAAGGGGACGGAACAGACTACGTCTCAGTGAATAGAATCCGCCGAACAAACCGATCTGGGCTCCAAACCGCGACATCAGACGCTTGATATGATTCTCAAACTGACGATAGGTTGTCTCCCGCCGCAGTCTCTCGCCTCCGGAAGGTAGAACTGTCTTCAGATCTCCACCTACCGTACCGACGAGGGGATCGGAGTATTTTTCCATCATGCGTCTCAGTGCATCCTTGGCAAGTATCACGTTGGCATCGGTGATAACCACAATCTCACCGTTCAACTGCGGAATCAGCTCGTCGATAATGCCTAACTTGCCATGTCGTTCGCGGTAATCTATCAGCTTGACGCCGCGATCACTGAATGAATTGACAATTTCAACCGTGTGATCCGTCGAGACATCGGAGGCAACAACAATCTCCATCAGATCAGAGGGATAATCCTGTTCGAGGAGATTCTCGACCTTCTCGCCGATAACCTCTTCCTCATTATGAGCCGGAACAAGTATGGTTACAGTTGGCAAGTCTTCAGCAGGTATCGGAGCATCAGAGTCAGTTCTCTTACGGAAGGCGCTTACAACCATCAGGCTGAGGCAGGTGCCGATATAATTATGGAAAAGGAGTAGAAGAGATGTCCAGAAGATGAGTGCGAAGATTTGTTGGATGTCGCTCAAGGCAGGTTCGATTTGATTTTTTCAGCTTCACGCCCCCACTTGCCCTCACCGTGATCCCGTGAAACGCTGTTTAACAGCTTGCGTGCTTCGTCTGTCTTACCGTCGTTGATCATCAACCTCGCCGCAGAGATTAAAGCGGGTGCAACCCAGTTCGGATAGTTTCCATAAAGGTATTTGACCTTGAGATAGCTATCGATTGCCTCATCGGACTTATCCTGCTTCTCAAGAATACGACCGATTTCGAACTGCGCTTCCGCTCCGACCTCATCGACGCGTTGCTCTGCAACGTAAGTAACTAAAGCGAAGGCTTCATCGAGCCTGCCAAGCGTCACCAGTGCTCTCGCTGCTTCGAGTGAAGCGCGATGTACTATCAGGTCGGGTGGCTTCTGCTTGCTCAGAGGACTGAGCAGTTCCAGAGCCTGTTTTGCTTTTCCGCGAGACCGGAGAACTGATCCCTCTAACAGGAGCGCATCACGTGCTACGTCACTCCCGGGGATATTTCTTCGCAGTTTAGAAAGAGATTCCAGTGCAGCAGTGGAGTCGCCCTGTGCCAGTAAGATCTGCCCTGTAGCCAGGAGCGCCTGGGCAACCGCCTCACCGCTCTTAACACTGTCAATCAGCGTCTTCCATACATCCATCGCCTTCGTAGAATCACGATCTTCGAGCGATGATCTGCCGCTCCAGAAAAGTGCCGCAGGGACAAGTTCGCTGTTCGGATACTCGGAAACCACCTTGAGGTACTGCTCAGCCGCCCGGCTGAAATCCCCTGTGTTATAGAGCAAGTCAGCCACGCGCAGCATCAGATCATCAGCGATGGGACTGTCAGGATTCTTCTTCGCGTATCGTTCAGCAACGTCAAGCGCTCGATCGACCTGCCCGAGCTGAATGGCACACCACTGGAGTCCACCTATCGCATCGCCAACCAGAGGAGATTTCGGGATGTTGATAATCAGTTTTTCGTATGCTGTAGCCGCCTCGTCAAAGCTCTTGAGGTTGTAAAGTCCGTCGGCAATCCCGTACAGGGCACGGTCGTAATAAGGAGATGTATTGAACCTGAGGGTAAAACCGCGATATGCTTCAACAGCCGCATTGTACTTCCCGGCGCTGAACAATGCCCAGCCGGACATGTATGCCGCATCATCGGCGAGATCGGAATGGCTGAATTTTTCAGCATGCTCGCTGAAAGCTGCCGCTGCTTCATTATATCTCTCGAGTTTCAGCAGCGTTACTGCCCACTGGTAATGAGCGCGAATCCGTTCACGATTATCAGGATGCTGTTCGTAAAATCTGCGATATGATTTCAACGCCCCCGCCCAATCCTTGGAACTGAAAAGACATTCGGCTTCGCGCATCCGGGCATCGACCGTATATCGGCTTTCAGGGTGACGTTTCACAAAACTCTTGAATGCCTTCGCCGCATCCCGGTATTGACCCTTACGATGCAGAGCCCACGCATAACCGTAGCGAGCATCCTCAACCAGGTTGCTCTCGGGAAAACGCTTAATCAAAGCTTGATAACTTGATTTGGCTCCCTCAGAATCGCCTGCAGCGTAACGAGCTTCAGCAAGCCAGAATAGTCCCTCAGCCGCTCTGCCGCTGTCTGGATACTTCTCAAGCAATTGTTCTAACAGGCTGACAGCCTCGTCATGTTTTGACAGCTTCTGTGACATGTATCCCGCGGTGAACAGTAACTCCTCTTCATCGACAGGTTCAAGCTCGACAGTTAAACCCTCAAGACAGAACTCAAGCGCTTTTTTACGATTACCCGACAATTCCCAGGCGGATATCAGAAGGCGGTAGGCATTCCCCCGATTTATCTTTCCATCAGGTGCGCCAATTGCAACTGTCAGGTTATGAATTGCATATATATACTTTTCGTCACGGAGTTGTTCCCTGCCGATTTCCAGCCTAGCCCGCCATATCTCGTCGCTGTCAGGGTACTTGTTGACAACAATCTTCCAATCTTCAAGAGCGCCTTTGTAATCCTCTATATTCACCCTCGCCTGACCTGCCTCTATGAGAGCAAGCGAAGCCATTTGGTTCTCAGGAAAGCGTTCTGCCATTTTTTCAAACTCTTCAGCAGCTTCCTTCCAGTTCTCCTTCTCCAGATTCAGCCAACCAAGTGCGAACATCGCTTGCGGAGCCGTATCAGAAGTGGAATCTATCTCAAGCACCGTACGGTAATACTCTTCCGCTTTCCCGTTCTTTCCTTCTGAATAAAAAATCTCACCAAGCAGGAAGTTCGCATGACGTTTTACCTCGTCTGTCAGGTCACTCTCCAGCGCCGATGTGAGCAGATCCATCGCTTTTTCATATTCACCGGTTGAATAGAGAAGATGACCGGAGCGGTAACGGGCTTTGGCGGCTGGATCACTCGCCTGGAAACGTTTCCAAACGACTTCGTATGCCGCCAGCGCTGCCAATGTATCCTGCTGCTGTTCCTTGATGAAACCGGTCGAATACGCCGCCCAGGGAGCATAAGTATGCTGGGGGTGCAGTTCTACAAGCTTTCGGTAACAGACCAGCCCTGCAGAGGTGTCGCCCGCTGCGAGAGCGGCTTCACCCTTCCAGTAGAACAGATCGGGAATAAGTGGAGAATCGGGAAATTTTATGGCGAGTGCGTCAAACCGCCTGATGGCGTCTTCATACTCTTTGAGCTGGATTAGTGACTGCCCGAACCTCAGCAGCGCCTCGTCCATCAACGGGTGAGAGGGATGTCTGTTTATGAATCGCTCCATTGAACGACAGCAGCGATTCCAGTCGTTCAACTGGAAAGAGCACTCTCCCTCAAGATAGCGAGCCTGGGGAACCCGTTCACTTTCACGCCAGCGCGTGAGATACTCTCCGAAGCGAGCTGCCGCCATTTGATACAGACCGTCCCGATAAAGACCGACTGCATAAGCGAAATCCTTGTCAGCCGCGCTGGGAGCATCCTGCGCCGGAGCGGTCGTTACCAGGAAACAGGCTGCTAACAGCGGTAGAACAGCCCTTCTAACGATTCTGATCAGCTCGGAGAATTTTATCTTGAGGAATAGCTTCACGAATTCTTTCAAGAATTGAGACACGTTGGATAATCGTACTAATATAGGTTCACATTGTAGTAGTGTCAAGGTAAACAGGTTTCACTATTCGACTTCCTCAACAGGAACTGATTATTCAACATGTTCAACATTTAAAAGTTCCTTCTGTGTCATTCCCGCGCAGGCGGGAATCCA
>JABMRV010000131.1 GCA_013202285.1 bacterium
AACGATCTCGCTTCAGGGTTGTATTTTGTGAGGTTGGAGGCATCCGATAAGGTGTTTACGCAAAAGGTTATGTTGATCAGATAAAACGATGTAAATACGGCATAAGACATTAGTAACACAAGCCCTGGTAATCGTCAGGGCTTTTTTCATTCATTCAGTGAATGTGTACTCGGTAAAAGTTAGAGTATTATACACGGGAAGAACAGAATGGAAGTTCAACTAAAGCAATTCCGGCGATCCTGATGATAATGATTACCGTCGTACCTCTATAAATCAATTGAGCAAATAAAGAATTATTGCTTTACATCGAAGTCTGTTTTATATTGCATAAATACACTTTATTCAAATCGTAAAGTAAACCTTATGGTTTCCTTGCTGATATTTTCATATTCACGAGAAAGGGAGGTATATCTGATGGGCTCCAATCAAAGGATTATGTTAATAGTTACCCTTGTGACAGGGTTCTTCTGTTATGGTTTTGCCGTTGCCGAAATCACCGTTGAACCTTTCGGCTTTGCGGTATCGGTTGAAGAGGATGGAGAAGCTGACGTCGAGTTGTTGCTCAGCAACAGTGACGAAGTGGATGTTGTGTTCAACATCGATTATTCCTTGGTTGAGGAAGAAGATCGTCAGGCAGGTCCACGCCGGGACGATCCAGGTGATGTAATAGAAAGATACGAAATACCATACAATCAGCCTTTGTGCATGGCGTGGGATCCAGATCGTAACTGGGTGTGGGGAACCCACCATCATGAGGGGCGTTTGTTCGCATTAGACCCTGAGGATGGCGAGTTACAGGAAAACTTCGAGATAGTCACCTATCTTACCGGTATGTTCTACATCGATGGCATTCTCTATCTCGGCGGATGGAGTCAGCATCCACAGGACATTTATCGCTACGACACCGATGGACGCGCCTTGGGAGCATTACGTTCGCCTATCAGCCTCGCAGCCGCCTATATCGCCTCAGATGGTGAACACCTCTTTGTCCTGCGTACCCATCAATTTCGAGATGGTGTGATACATGTATATGACCTTGACGGCTTCGATGAAGTAGCGGAAATAGACTACGGAGATGTATTTGACGACCTCGAAATGAGAGCTATCGAATGGGTGTCGGATCATCCTCGCGGTCAATTATGGGTATCCGGGCGAGACCGCCTGTATCAGTTCTATATTGACGATGACTGGAACTGTGAACTGTTGCAGGATTTCCGAGTGGTAGGCGCTGATTATGACGGACTCGCTCATGACGGCGAAAATCTATGGCACGGACCACGCGGTTTTAACATTTGGTATGTGATAGATGACGGCGTCAGGGAGTTTTATATGCTAACCATCGATCCAGAGGAGGGCGTCGTTCCGGGTGATGACTCTGAGACAGTAAATATCTCCATTAATCCTGGAGGATATGAAGAAGGTGTTTACAATGTGCTGCTTGCCATAGAGTTGTCAGAACCGGAGGAAAATCGCGACGATCTGGAACAGACGCTGATTGAAATATCGGCAGTTGTGACGGTGGGAGATCCGACCTTCAATGTTTCCGGCATAGTGACCGATGCGAATGAGAATCCTGCAATTGAAGGCGCTGCCGTTTCCCTCGACGATTATCACTTCACACGCTTCACCGACGAAGATGGCGTTTATATTATCGAAGCCCTGCCTGCGGGTGAATATGCGCTTACATTCACTGCAACGGACCATCTTACCGCTCATCAAGAGATCAACATCGGGAACGAAGACGTCGAATTGGATGTAGCGCTTCTCCAAGCCGAGTGCGTACCCAACCGTGATGAGTTCTTTATTTATCTTGCGATAGATGATGAATTCACTTTTGAGTTTACGGTTACAAACAATGGTAACGGTCCATTGACATATCATGTCGAAAAACGATTAGCCGACGAAGATGCAGAATTTGAGCCCTGGGAGATACGCGAAGAATTTAACGCTGAGGAAATAACAGGGGATAACATGTTGAACGGAGTTGTTCGTCTTTGGAGTTGGTTCTGGATAACCGGTGGCAACAACGGCGAAGATATAAGCAAGGTATATGTACTCAATCATAATCATCAATTGCTCGATGAGTTTGATCAGTCCCATGAATCCCGCTATGGAATGCGTGACCTGACGTGGGACGGCGATCATATATGGGGAGCTGATGAAAACATCCTGTATGGTATTAGTATTCTTTTTGATCGGGTTGAAGCGACTATTGAAGGACAAGTTGACAGAAATTATCGCTCAGTTGCATGGGATGACGAGAACGAACTGTTCTGGGTAGCGGATATCAATTCCGACATTTATGCAATCGACCATCGAGGTGAACATGTGAGAACTCTCCAGCGTCCCGATGATTTACAGATATACGGTCTTGCCTATTGGCAGGACGATCCTGACGGTCACAGCCTGTATGTTTTCGATCGTGGTGAGGATGCCGACCTTAGTGTAGATAAGATAGATCTTGAAAACGGAAATGCAATGCACGTTACTGAGTTAGATGTCGGTGGCGGGCGTCCGGGGGGTATCCAGATTACGAACATGTTCGATCCATACAGTTGGGTGCTTGTTGCCCTGGTGCAGAATCCTGATCGTGTGGTTATCTGGCAACTCGCCAACGACTATAGCTGGTTCAGGGTTGAACCTGATGAGGGTGTAATTGAAGCTGAAGAAAGTGAGAATTTCGTCCTAACTTTAAATAATACTCGTTTAATTGAGAATTGGGAGTATGAGGGGGAGTTGGTGTTTGTTCACGACGGTATTGGTGGTGAAACAGTCCTGTCGGTGACTTTGTGGGCTGAAGGTGGTATAGTTCCCGGTGGTCGAGAGCTTGACCTGCACATCGGGTGGAATACAGTGTCGCTTAATATTGAACCTGATGATCGTGGGAGCATCGAAAGGGTGATGTCTCCACTCGTTGAAGAAGACCTGTTAGTGATAATGAAGGATGGTGAAGGGCATTTCTACATGCCGGACTGGGATTTCGATAATATTTTCATGTGGCATGTCGAAAAGGGCTACCAGATCAAGATGCGTGGTGGGGCGGAACTGTGGATCGAGGGGGCAGGTATTCTTCGCGACCGCCCAATCGAACTTGAGGAAGGCTGGCAGTTAATATCCTACTTCCTTCGCTTCCCGATTGAGGCGACAATTGCTTTGTCGGGGATCGAGGAGCATCTGGTCATTGCCAAGGACGGTTACGGCAACTTCTACATCCCCGACTGGAACTTCAGCAACATGGGTGATATGTGCGAAGGGCAGGGGTATTACGTCAATGTCGATTCAGGCGTGAATCTTATTTACCGGTTTGAGCGACCTGATGACGAGGGCGCCCTTGCCGGGATGGTTTCTCATTCGTCTGTGTACGACGAACCCGGTCAGTTGCCGGTTCATGCTGTCACCGGTGTTAATATGAGTCTACTTGTAGTTGAAAGTACCCCCCCCTTTGGTTCCCCCCCCGGAAACCGGGTGGGGGAGATAGGAATCTATGCAGATAATGAGTTAGTTGGCAGCGGTGTACTACAAAACGGCGTTTGCGGCATCGCTGTCTGGGGCGACGATCCTTCAACGAACGAGATCGACGGCGCACTTGAGGATCAACAGTTAGAGATCAGGCTGCTTCGCAATGGTGAATTAATAGCTCCCGATTACACTGTTCTTGCGGGTGAAGCAGTTTACAGCACGGACGGTTTCGCTGTTGTTCAGTTGACTGCATCTTCGGCTGTACCTGTCGAATTCGGCATCAATTCGGCGTATCCGAATCC
>JABMRV010000016.1 GCA_013202285.1 bacterium
ACCCTGAAGGGGTCGGCGTGTAGCCCGGCTTCTCCGAAGCCGGGGAAATATTTTCTTACTTTCTTACTTTCTTACTCGCTCCCTCGCTCCCTCGCTCACTTTCTTAAAAACATAAACCTAATCACAACCTTAATAAACTTAACAGTATCACTGAAACGATTTATCGAACTCGGTGAACCCTCATACCGGGTCGGAATTTCAATCCATCCAAATCGGGCGCCTGACCTTGAGAGTTTGAGCAGCAGTTCCGTTTCAAATTCGTAACCGTTGCTCCGCAGCTTAATCCCATCTAACATCTTTAGCCTGATGAGCCGGTATCCGCACTGGCTGTCCCTGATTTTTCTACCCGTAACTATCGATAACAGCAGACTGGTAGCCCAGTTTGAAAACCGCCTGTCCCAGGGCATTCCACCGCGGTTGCGCTTCCTGACGCCGATCACGATGTCATTTGTGTTCTGCCGCGCATTATCGATAAATTCCGGCAGCATGGATGGATCATGCTGCATATCACCATCGATAATCACCACCCATTCCGCATTCACTTTTCTAAGATAATCAAAACCGTCCCGTAGAGCTGCGCCTTTTCCAAGGTTTAACGGGTGAGATAGAACATTTACTCCCTTCTTGCGAGCTACTTCGGCAGTGTTATCACTCGAACCATCATCGACAACAAGTATCCTCTCAGACGGTACATAATCTAAAGCCTTGGTCAGCAATTCGGGCAGATATTGCTCGACGTTATATGCTGGAATCAACAGCCAGATGTCACCGTTTTGATCGTTTATTTCCACCGATCTATCTACCAAAGAGCTTGATTGAGAATAGCGTCAATTCCGGGAAGTAAGTAATAATCGCCAGTATAACCAACTGGATGGCAAGGAACGGCAGTGCAGCACGATACAGTTTCATAATGGGTTTATTGAACCTGAAACTCGCTATGAACAGGTTCAATCCTACCGGCGGGGTACAATACCCGATCTCCAGGTTGGCGAGAAAGATAATTCCCAAGTGAATCGGATCGACGCCGAAGCCGATTGCCAGGGGAAGTATCAGCGGGACAATTACCACAAGAGCGGAGAAAATATCCATCAGACAACCGACAGCCAACAGAAAAATATTAAGCAGCAATAAAAAAGTAAACTTATTGCCGACCACAGTCTTTATCCAAGCCAGCAGCGTAGTCGGTACATCTTCATAGACGAGGAAGTTGGTCAATGCCAGTGCAGCGCCGAGAATTAGCAGGATCCCCCCTATCAGGACACTGCTTTCTGTGAGTATTCGAGGCAGGTCCTTAACCGGATGCAGATCTCTTATTATGAAGCACTCGATAATCACCAGGTACGCAGCAGTAACGACTGCAGCCTCACTGACGGTAAAGAAACCCCCATAAATCCCGCCCAAAACAATTATCGGCAGCGGTATCTCCCAGGCGGCTTCCTTGAGAGCGGGCAGGAGAGGTTCTTTTGGTCCTGAACTGACTTTGGCAGACTTGCCGATTCCCTGTTTGACGCTGAAAAGCCCCATACCACCGACCAACAGCAGTCCGGGAAGGATGCCGGCGACAAACAGTTTATCAATAGGTGTTTCGGAAACTACGGCGTAGAGAATCAGCGGCAGGCTTGGTGGAAAGAGCAGACCTATGCTCCCCGACGCTGTCAATAATCCAAGCGAGAAACGTTCCGAATAGCCGCTTTTCAATAGGGCTGGCAGCAGTAAACCTCCCATTGCCACAATCGTTACACCGGAAGCTCCCGTGAAAGCGGTGAACAGCGCCATAATCAACAGCGCCACCAGAGCCAGTCCGCCCGGCAGAGAACCCATCAGCGCACGCGCCAGCCTGACCAGTCGCTCCGGTGACTTGCTCTCGGCGAGCAGGTAACCGGCAAATGTAAACAGAGGAATGGCGACGAGGGTGGGATTATTCGCCAGCCTGAGAAGTTCGGCGAAATACAGGGCGGGATTGAGATCGGCGGAGATGAATCCTGTAAGCGCCAATCCTGATAGAACCAGGAAGAGCGGAAGCCCCGCCAGAGCTAACAGCAGAAGAACTGCTATCAGAATAATCAACTTTCCGGTTCTCCGACGGTTGCGGAGGATTTTTCCGGTATCTCAATGAGAAAGAACAGACCCATCAGGCAGAATGAGAACGGGATCACAAGTTCGGTCACCCAGGCAGGTACGGCTGAACCGAACAGCAGACTGTTATGCATCAACTCGGCAGCTTTCTCGCTGGAAATAAAACTAATCGAAACATAGCAGAGGCACAGTGAAGCGACTCCTGCCAGCGTAGATATTACTCGCTTGGATATCCGGCGCAGCCGCTCATCAAGATAATGTTCTACGATGTCAATTCGGATATGACGGCTTTCAGCGGCAGCGAGAACACCTCCGAGAAGCCCCACCCATAGAACGAGCAGCCGAAGTTGAGGGTCAGCCCAGACGATACCGGTCGAGAAAATCCAGCGAAGAACAACCTGCAGCAACCCTAACAGGACCATCCAGCCGAGTAACAATGCAACGAGCCATCCGACCAGTTTCTTAATCAGGATTAATATGCTGTAAACAAGGCTCAATGTTCTTACTCATTCTCTGATTCAGATCGATATTCCGACAGTGTCTCGTACAGCATTTCGAGCAGATCACGGGGAAAGAGATCATCCGTCAGTCGCTGGTGCACTCTTTGACCCAATTCCATCATTTCATATCTCTGCGCCTGGGTAGATGGCGCCTGTTTTAGACCTTCTTTAAGCAGTTGATCGTAAGCTTCTTCATTATCTTTTCGTGATCTGATTACCAGCTTGCGCAGATGTTTCCGTGATGTCTCAAGCAGCATCGACTGGATTTCAGGAGACAACCTATCAAATGTCTTCTTATCAACTAAAACCGCTCCGATGGAATACGTGAAGGGAATATCCGAGATATATTCGACCTTCGTGAACCACTGGAGCAACAGAGCAGCCAGTGGTGAGCAATATACCGCATTAACCAGTCCGGTTTGAAGCGACATATGAACATCCATAATCGACAGCGGAACAGGTGAAGTTTTCAATTCGGCAAAGAACGCTGCGGCTAGAGGGTCGCCTTGCCACATCCACACTTTAAGACTACTCAGGTCTTCAGGTTGGGCAGCCGGCTTTTTTGAGAGGAAGTAAACCCAGCCCACATCTGCCCAGTCCAACAAAATGAAGCCGCGTTCGGAGAGTTTCTCCTGAAAGTAATAGTTCAGTTTATCAATGACATAATCCAGCTCCTCTTCATTCCTGAACAGATACGGCAGTTCAAGGATGCGGATTTCTGGCAGTATCTCACCCAGTCCGAAACCGGTGAAACCGGCGCCATTTATCTGTCCAAAACGCATTTTTCGGATGACGTCTTTTTCGTCTCCCATCGACATATTTGGATAGAACTTAAAACCGACCTCTCCCCCACTCTGCTGGCGAATCTCTTCATCGAGTTCGTGCATCGTATTCATCCATGCAGAGCCTTCCGGAGCGAGTGTCGCAAAGCGAATCAGTGTCATCGACCATACAGACCCGGGAAAAAGCAGTATGCTCAGTATAAGGATTGCAATAGTTATGATGAAAGTATTTTTAACTGACCGGTCCAATTCAACCTCGGTTGTTGTCGCCTGCCCTATCCCCCCTTCTATTTGAAGGGGGGAATAAAAGGGGGGTTGTATTCTCACTTTCATACTTTCTCACTTTCACACTCTTCCACTGGGTGGCACGGTCAGCCATAACCTACTAACAATGAGACAATGAAACAATGAGACAATGAAACAATCCAACAA
>JABMRV010000132.1 GCA_013202285.1 bacterium
ATGCTATTGTGGTAATCGAATCGATACACCGCCGAAGGGAGAAAGGAGATTCCCGCATTCGAGCTTCGGTATCCGGTGCGCGCATCGTCGGAGGTGCGGTCACCGCTTCTACCCTTACAACGATAGTCGTATTCTTCCCGATAGTGTTTGTGCGAGGAATAGCCGGTCAGGTATTCGGAGACATGGCTCTGACGGTGATAATAGCTCTCTCGGTATCGCTGATCGTGGCGCTCTTTTTCCTGCCGATGCTGCTTACTCTCGGTGGAGATCGTTCAAAGGAACCGGAAGAGAACATCGGTTTCAAACCAACAAAAACCCCTGTTATTGCGTGGAACCTTGTTAAAACAAGCTTCATCGGATGGCGTAAGCAATTGAAAACATGGCAGAAAATTCTCTCCGCACTCTTCTTCTTCTCATATCTCCTTGTGAGTTTCATTCTGATTTTTCTATTCAGGCTAACATTGCGTCTTATCTACTATCTCCTTCTTGCGTTCAGATGGTTGTTCCATCGAGTTCTCACACCTGTTTTCAGCAGGATTGCCACTCCCTCCAGATCGATTGGCTCTGTCTTTCGTCAATCTGTTGACCGGTTCACGGTACAATACAGTCGATTAATGAAGGTTCTGCTGAAACATCCCGGAATTGTGTTAGTGCTGTCCGCTGTGCTGTGTTTT
This sequence comes from bacterium, assembly GCA_013202285.1. Taxonomy (GTDB): domain Bacteria; phylum Electryoneota; class AABM5-125-24; order Hatepunaeales; family Hatepunaeaceae; genus JABMRV01. The sequence goes on from JABMRV010000132.1 coordinate 675, forward strand.
ATATCATTCTGGGTGTTACTCCCGAGGCTTGGCGGCGAATTGATACCGGGTTTCAGCCAGGGAACGATTAATTTCGAGCTGACACTGCCTGTGGGTACACCGCTGGAAGAAACAGCCAAGATAGTCGAACCTGTTGAACGAAAACTTACTGATCTACCCGATGTAAAAAAGGTCTCCAGCAGGATAGGCGGCGAGACAATGTCGGCTGAAAGCTCCACGCAGGGTCCGAACAGTGCGGTCATCACCGTTATGCTGAAACCGGGTGGTGATCTGGACGGTAAAGAGAGGTTGATTATCGAAGAAGTCCGCAATACTGTCCGGGATATACCCGCCCTCGAATTACTGGTCACACACCCCACGCTCTTCACCTTCAAACAACCGATAGAGGTTATACTGAAAGGCAACGACCTCGCTGAGGTGCGTCGTCGCGGTCTTGCCGTCGAGAGCAGGCTATCAGAATTACCGATGTTAACGGATGTTGAATCCACCGTCAGACCGGGGCATCCGGAAGTCGTCATTCTCTTTGATCGGGACAGGCTTGCAAGGCTTGGCATCTCGGCTCGGGAAGCAGCCGAGCGGGTAAGATCTGCGGTGCTCGGTGAAGTCCCTACCCGTTTCCGTGAAGAGGAGCGTCGGATAGACATTCGCGTCCAGTTGGCTGAAGCCGACCGGCAGAGCCTAAGCAAACTTGAACAATTGGTCATCAACCCCGATCAGCCTGTACCGGTTACTCTTTCGGAGGTTGCGAAGCTTGAACTGCGCGAAGGACCATCCGAGATAAAGCGAGTTGGCGGCGCACGGGCTGCGGTCATCACGGCTGATCTTCAAGGATCTGACCTGAAAAGCGCTGATGCTGCCATCACCGGTGAGCTTCTCGGCATGGGGTTGAATGAAGGATACGATTTCGATATCTCAGGTCAGAATCGCGAGATGGAGGATTCACTGGCGAGCTTGAGATTCGCCCTGCTGCTTGCGGTTTTCCTGGTTTACGTCGTTATGGCGTCCCAGTTTGAGTCCCTGAAATATCCCTTTCTCATATTGATTACCATCCCTCTCGCAGTTGCCTGTGTTATTCCCTTATTATGGTTTCTTGAGATGCCGTTGTCGGTGATGGTCTTCCTGGGATTGATCGTTCTCGCGGGGATAGTTGTGAACGATTCGATAATTCTTGTCGATTATACCAACAAGATGCGCCAGAAGGGAATGAAAGTCAAAGACGCAATTCTCGAAGCCGGACGAGCACGTCTGCGACCAATCTTGATGACTACTCTGACGACTGTTCTGGCTCTGCTGCCGATGGCGCTTGGTGTCGGAGAGGGCGTGGAGATTCGCCGCCCGATGGCGGTAACCGTGATTTTTGGATTGAGCTTTTCGACATTGATCACACTAATTGTGATACCTTTGCTTTACAGCCTGGTAACCTCCCGTTCCTCTGAGACCGATTGATTTCATGTGTATCTTTACAAGCGTGTGGCACGACTTGCTCGCAAGTCGTGTTTCAAATTGATTCAAAGTATTGGATGTGGTTGACAGTTAGTATGTAGCCCGGCTTCTCCGAAGCCGGGGAAGCACTACATCGAATGGGTAGCGTAGGCTGCCTACGAATGGTGGGGCATCCACCATCAGGCTGATATATTGTTCCTGCAATATTCAAAAATAACAGTCAAATAATCCAACAATGAAACAATCGAACAATGAGACAATGAAACTATGATCCTATTTTTACTTTCTCACTTTCTTACTTAATAAAAGATGAAACCTGACAACAAACACAATACTCAATCGACGGACAGGAATGTCCGCCACAATGATGATTATGATTACAGCAAGAGTGGAGGCGGTCTGCCCGGCTTTGCAGTCAGAAGACCGATTACCATGCTGATGTTGTTTCTCTCGCTGTTGGTTGTCGGCGGAGTTGCCTGGCACGGGATTCCCGTGCAGCTCATGCCTGAAGGTTTCGATCCTCCTTTCTTGTATGTCTATTTGTCATATCCCAATGCGAGTCCTGTCGAGAATCTGGAACGTATTCTTATCCCCGTCGAGGAATCTCTCTGGACGGTAAAAGGTGTAAAACACATCCGGTCAAGAGCGCGGGATAACAGTTGCGGTCTCTTTATCGAATTCAACCAGACGGTCGATATGGATGTCGCATACATGTCCGTCAGGGACAGACTTGAGAGAACTCGACCGGAACTGCCTGATGATCTGCGGATAATCTATATCTGGCGTTACTCGGAATCTGATGAACCGATCATATACTCAAGTATTGCGATAACAGGCAACTATGACGATCCATATAGATTAATCGAGGAGGAGGTTGTTAAGAAACTTGAGCGTATCGACGGTGTGGCAAAGGTGGAGATGTGGGGTGGTCAGGCAAAGATGATAAGGATCGAGTTTATGCTCGACCGGCTCAAGGCTTATAATATAAACATTGCCGCTCTGCTGAAGGAAATCAGAAATGCTGACTTTGCCATCGCTGGCGGTAGCATTGAGGATGGTGAACGTGAGCTGATGGTTCGTGCCAGTGGTAGATTGACAAGTCTTGCTGACCTGGCAAATCTCCCTGTACCGGGTGGAGATCTTCACCTTTCAGATATTGCAGAAATCTCATACTCAGAACCGAAAAGGACCTGGGTACAGAGAGTAGGAAGAGAGAATGCCATTGAGATAGGCGTCTTCAAAGAATCTGATGCGAACTCTGTTGAATTATGCGTTGAAATCAGTCAGCTCCTGGATGAAATATCGGAGCAACCTCGAATGGCGGGAATGCGGTTTGACAAGTTGTTCGATCAGGGACATTACATCACCCAATCGTTGAATAACTTAAAGCAGGCTGGCGTCTGGGGTGCGTTCTTTGCCGTAATAGTACTGTTCCTCTTCCTTCGCCGGTTACGGATGACCCTTTTCATCACTCTCGCCATTCCTCTCTCCCTCCTGACAACAATAATCTGCCTCTACTTCATGGGATGGTCTCTGAATGTAATTACTCTCTCAGGCATGATGATCTGCGTCGGGCTGGTGGTTGACAATGCAATCGTAGTAGTTGAGAGCATTCACACACACAGGCAGTCCGGTGAATCCCACAAAAAAGCCGCAGTTGCGGGTGCTCATGAGGTTGGGCTTGCCATCACTCTCGCCACGATGACGACTATGGTCGTCTTTCTCCCGCTTATGCTCATGAGCGGTGATCGGATGTTATCCTTCTTTCTGATGCGCATTGGAATGCCGGTTATTTTCGCACTGCTCGCGAGTCTAATGATGGCAATGCTGTTCATCCCGCTGGCTGTCTATCGTTTCTCTTTCTCCGGGACATCAAAGGAGTTGACGTCTATCGACAGGGGATCGACCCTGATTGAGAGACTGGTTCGATGGGTGCTCGGGCACAGGAGTCATACTCTTATAATACTGATTCTGGCGCTCTTTTCAATCGGAATTCCTGCGAAGTTTATAATTTCTACCGACCAGGAGGAAGGTAATATCAACGATCTTCGTTTCCATTTTCGTTTCCCCGGATATTATAGTCTGGAAGCCGTTGATTCGACGATGAAATACTATGAAGATCAGCTTTATGAAAGGGCGGAGAAGTACAATATCAAGACGGTTGTTACCGGTTTCAGGCGCAGTTTCGGCAGAATGCGCGTATTCATGAACGATGAGCCGGATCGTTTCTGGTTTACCCAGGGCATAAGACGAATTGTACGGCGGCTTGGCATCGTGAAATTCCCCACACTCGAACGGCGCGAAATAATCGAGGATCTGAAAGAGTGGCTTGAACCGCCGCCGGGGGTCGAGATGCATACCAGTTGGACTCGCGGTGAGGGTAGGGAGGACGAGGTACATGTCTCCGTTTATGGAGATGATACGAGGAAACTGCTTGTAATTGCAGAGGATGTCAAACGTCGTTTGGAGCAGTTACCTGCAGCAATTTCAGTGGAAATTGACCTCGAAACATCAGTCGATGAAGTAAGAATTCGTTTCGACCGCGACAACACCTCGCGCTTCGATGTGGATCCGTTTCAGGCTGCCTCCGGATTAATCAGCCTGGTACGCGGCATCGAGCTGAGAGATCTCCACATCGAGGGACATGATATCGATGCCATGGTGGAATTACGTGAAGAAGATCGGGCTTCACTGGCACAGGTAATGAACCTGCCGGTGACTGGCGGGAGGGGTGAAATAATCAGGTTGGACGATGTGGCGGGAGTCGGATATGGCAGGGGATTGGGGCAGATTACCCGTGAGAACCGCCGTACGCGGATCCGTTTGAAAATAACGACAACCGAAGCGGATCTGCATAAGTTATCGAAGTCGATCGATGCCAGCCTTGCCGATCTTTCTCTTCCGCCGGGTTATGAATGGGGAAAAGGGAGGAGATTCCACTCGGTTGCTGAAGCGGAACAGGAGAGGAATGTCGCATTACTACTGGCGATAACATTCGTGTTCCTCTTAATGGGAGTCCTGTTTGAATCGTTTCTACTGCCGTTTTGTGTGATCGTTACGGTGCCGTTTTCGTTCTTCGGTGTGTACTGGTTCCTGTTAATCACGGGAACACAGTTCGGTCTCATGTCTTTGATAGGTGTGATAATTCTCATCGGTGTAGTGGTGAACAATGCGATTGTGCTTGTCGATCGTGTCAACAAACTACGCATTCAGGGATACAATCGCAACAATGCTCTGGCAATTGCCTCACGGCAGCGCTTCAGACCTATCGTCATGACTGCTCTGACAACTATCATGGGACTTGTTCCGATGGCGGTTGGAGATGCTTCGCTGATAGGTATTCCTTATGCTCCGATGGGAAGAGCAATAATAGGGGGGATGTTAAGCGCAACTATTACCACACCGATAGTGGTTCCGCTTGTCTACAGTTTCATAGATGATTTCAAGATATGGCTGAGAGGCTATGTCGCTTCATTCAAGAGAGACTAACGCTTCGCTTAGTGCAGCATGACAATGATGAATTAATCCTGTATATCCTGTATATCCTTGTTAAATTAATCTTGAATCAATTCGTCACCCTAACATATATCTGAGCTTGTGCTTCAATGTCAGTACCTCGGATTACAGCAGTAATAGTATCTACAATCTCCGTCTCATCGCCCGGAAAATCAGTCTGTGGACAGATTCTGTACTCTGCACTCGCATAACCGTCGCTATCGGTAGGTGTTACTCTCCATACATCACCATATCTCCATAAAGCACCATACATGGAACTAAAATCAACCAGAACGTTTTCTAAGCCGTTATCATCAATATCAACAACTCTAACAGTGATATCAGCAACTCCCACAGAATCGCGATGGAGAAACAGGGAATCAGGTTCGACAGATAAAATGAGATCATCGATCTGATCTGGAATCAATCTGAAGTCTAACAGAATAAAGGCTTCAATTACATTTTCAAAGTGATCAAGGCACGATGCTCGTATCACCAGCTTCCCATAACCTCCCAGACTGCTGAATGTCGTCCGTTCTCCTACAACCGGATATAAAGTACCGAAGATATCACCACTGGGAAGATAAGGAATAATTTCAAAATAAACGTCAACAGGAATTAATCTATTATTTATATCCTTTCCAAGTGCCATGATTTCAACTTGAACATTCTGATTGGGATAGACCAATAAAGAATCCCGTGGCTCTGTAAGAAGAGTGATACTACGGAGGCTTCCAGGAGGTGCAATCCAAATTGATGCAGAGACTTCAGTCGATCCAAACTGAGCATGAATCATACAAATCCCATATTGGTTTGCAATCGTATTGAAAGTCCTCACAGCCTCTCCGTTTACATCAGTCATCCCTGTATCGCTGTCGAAATAACCCAATGCTGGCGTACCAACCCGGAAGTGAATTAATACGTCAGACACTGCATTTCCTGAGGTATCGATCAATGTTGCTGTTATCGGAGTTTGGATTGTCTGGTCTGGGGGGACTGCCAGAATAGCAAATGCATCAATACTAAATCGACCAATAAGATCGATTACTAATGCGAGGCGAATAATTAAGGTTGAACTGACACTTCCGCAACGAGCTTCGATCACAACATCACCGGATCGTTCTAATACCACTGAATAAATTGCAGTAACTTCACCATTTTGATCGGTAACACTGTCACCTTCGGCAACAGCAATAGTGCCTTTCCAGTCTTCGGGATCACGTATGGAGAACTGAATGATGGTTCCCGGAACAGTCAAACCGTCTGCATTTCTAACAATTGCAGTTATCTGCACACTTTTCAGATCGCCTTGAGATCCGATGATGCGATCATGAGTTACGCGTAATTCTATTGTGGGGTGGTCGTCAAAGTTTACATCTGTCGGGAGGGTTTCGCTGGTGTCACATCCAGTCGAAAGAACAAGAAAAGTAATAACTCCAAACAACAGAACGAGAGTCTTCATAATAATCTCCAACTTAAATCATGCAAAATGAACATCCATGTTTTGAAAGATCAAGATATAAAATCATTACTGTCCGGTTGAGGCTCAGGTTAAAAAGTAACCTCATTAATAAATATAATACATCTAACATAAAATGTCAAATCGGTTTACAAACCTTGATTGAAATTTGTAGCCCGGCTTCTCCGAAGCCGGGGAAACACTTTCTTACTTTCTCACTCTTCCACAATTATTAATATCCCCACTTCTTTCCCACCTTAATAAGGGAGGGTAGGGGGGATTCAGGCAGAAGGTTTGTTTATTGTCAAGGCATTGGGAGTATTGGGACACAGAATATGTTTATCTCATTTAATCCTTCTTCGAGTCCGGGCATTTCAATTATAAATGCAGGCGGTAGTATTCCCGATGCAGTAAACGGCATTTTAATCTCCACGGAGAAATATCCGCTGGTTTTGCATAGGATATAGTCTCCGGTTTTCAACTTTTCACCACCTAAGGCTATGGTCTTGGATCTACCCCAGATAGCAACAATGTCATCAGTAACAGTGATATCCTTTGCCTCAATAATGAAAACATCGCCGGATGTAACCGCGGCAATGTTCATATCATAAGACTCCTTGAAGGGTATTTTGACCATACCCTGACCTTCTAAACCTGTAAGATTGGGTTTGAATTCAAGGGTAACGCTTTCTCCTTCCTCGATTAGCAGGCTCTCACGGTTCTTAATGTTGATATCGTTGTTCTGAATCTTGGTTACCGTGACTGCGTTGGGATGATTCCATGCGGTAGTGAAATCACCTCCTACCTTAAGATACTGTGCCTCGATTTTCTTCAACGTTCCGGTCAGATCAGTGACTTTAATTGTAGCAGACATTAAAACCTCCTGAGTAATATTAGTATGCATGTTCCTTATATAGAAAGCTAAAAATCTTTTTTTCACAAATGCAAGTAGAATCAAGCAAAATTTAACATAATTCAGAGATTTTACATAATTTACTTGTGTTCTGTAATAATAATATAGCCCAGCTTCTCCGCACTAACGAAGCGTCAGTCTTTCAGCAGTGAAGAATCTGATGAATTAATCCTGTATATCCTGTATATCATTGTTGAATCGGTGAAGCAGACATTGACATTCATATCTTAAGCATATTACATTATAAATCTTGAGAAAACGGGGCGTGGCGCAGCATGGTAGCGCGCATGGTTCGGGACCATGAGGTCGCTGGTTCAAATCCAGTCGCCCCGACAATTAATACACCGTCGCACTTCAAGGTGTGACGGTTTTTCGGCTTATGAGGTCAGGAAATGGACGAGTATCCATTTAAGAAAATTGAACCTAAATGGCGTAAGTGGTGGGAAGACAATAAAATCCACCATGTCAACCTTGATGATTCCACCGAGGCGAAGAAGTATATAGTTGTCATGTTTTCATATCCATCTGAGAAGAAACTTCATATCGGTCATTGGTGGAATTACGGCGGCGTCGATGCATTTTCGCGTTTCATACGGATGCGGGGGTATAATGTTTTCGAACCGATGGGCTTCGATGCATTCGGTCTGCCGGCGGAAAACTACGCCATCAAGAACAACGTTCATCCTGCCATAACAACGCGTAAAAGCGTAAAATATATTCGCGAGCAGTTGAAGGATATCGGCGCAATGTACGACTGGTCGCGAGAGGTTGATACATCGCAGCCTGAATACTATAAATGGACACAGTGGCTGTTCCTGCAGCTTTTCAAGACCGGTGCGGCATACCGCAAGAAGGCGCCAGTGAACTGGTGTACGGATTGCAAGACTGTGCTGGCAAATGAGCAGGTACTCGGCAACGGAACCTGCGAACGTTGTGAAAACAAAGTTATAACGCGCGACATGGAACAGTGGTTTTTCCGCATCACCGATTTTGCCGACAATCTGCTGAAAGGTCTGGATGATCTCGATTGGCCCGAAGCGACCAAGTCTATGCAGCGCCACTGGATAGGAAGGTCAGAGGGAACCGACATTGATTTTAAGGTTGTGAATCATGATGAGACAATCCACTGCTTCACCACCAGACCTGATACACTGTTCGGAGTAACCTATATCGTCCTCGCACCTGAGCATGAACTGGTTGTCAAGATTACAACTGATAAACAAAAAGCCGAAATAGACGCATACGTAGAAGAGACTCACCGCTATTCCGACATCGAGAGACTTGCTGCCGATAGAGAAAAAACAGGTGTGTTCACCGGCGCTTATGCAGTTAATCCCGCCAATGGGGAGGAGTTACAGATCTGGGTCGCTGATTACGTCCTGAAAACCTATGGTACAGGTGCGGTAATGGCGGTGCCCGCGCACGATCAGCGGGATTTTGAATTCACACAGAAGTACAACCTGTCTGTAAAGTGGGTTATCGGAACATCAGACCCTCATGGGACTATTGAAACCGATAGAGCATTTGAAGAATATGGCATTATGCACGAATCGGGGCAGTTTGACGGCATGACTTCCGAGATGGGCATCGAAGCGGTAAACGAATGGCTTTCCTCCCGGAATGCGGGAAAGTCCACCGTAAGATACCGCCTGCGAGACTGGTTGATCTCCCGCCAGCGTTACTGGGGAGCGCCAATTCCGGTTGTGCATTGTAAGAAATGCGGACTAATAGCTGTTCCTGAGGATGAATTACCGGTTCTGCTGCCGGAGAAGAATGTCGATTTCACACCGCGTGGATCATCACCGCTCGGTTCCTGTAAAGAATTCATTGAAACCAAATGTCCGGAGTGTGGGGGAGAAGCTCGTCGCGATCCGGATACAATGGATACTTTTGTCTGTTCGAGTTGGTATTTCCTCCGGTATCTTTCTACAGACTCACAAGATCAGGCTTTTAATCCGGATAGAATAAACCGTTGGATGCCGGTCGATGTTTACATCGGCGGACCTGAACATGCAACCGGACACTTGATTTACGCCCGTTATATAATCCATTACTTGAACTCAATTGGCTTAATTGACTGCAAGGAACCCTTTAAAAAGCTGATCCACCAGGGGATAATCAACCATAAGGGTCAGCGGATGTCCAAATCCAAGGGTAACGTCGTAAATCCCGATCCGTTCGTTGAGAAATTCGGCTCCGACTGTTTCAGGCTGTATCTGATGTTCATGGGCGATTTCAGGACCGGAGGCGACTGGTCTGACGATGGTATCATCGGCATAAGACGCTTTCAAAACAGGATATGGAGGTTATTCTTAGCCTGGGAACATGTGAACAGTAGCGTAGGTGTCCCTGCCTGCGACAGGATAATGGACGTTTCTAATGACCTGAGCAATGTCGAACCGAATCTCAAAAGACTCCTGAACTACACAATCAGAGAAGTAACGAACGACCTTGAGAACTTTGACTTTAATACAGCGATCTCCAGATTGATGGAATTAGTTAACGAACTCTATAAACAAACCGCAGATAAAGACAACGTTGATCCTGCATATATGAAGCTGGCTTTAAGGACGCTGACTATTCTGATCGGACCGCTTGCACCTCACATGGCTGAAGAGTTGTGGCACAGAATCGGGAATAAGGACAGTCTTTTTAACCAGAAGTGGCTCTCGTATAATAAAGATGCTATCCGGCAGGAAGAAGTAACCATTGTCATTCAGGTTAATGGAAAACTTACCGACCGTCTGTCCGTTATCAAGGGTACATCTGAGGAAGACCTGAAAGAGGCTGCATTGAAATCTGAGAAGGTAAAGCGCCGGATGGGGGATAAAGCCCTCAAACGTGTGATATATGTTCCAAACAAGATTATCAACATTGTCTGTTAAGGAATATACTTTAGTTGACATAATATATCTTATCGGACATTATATAATATAATCCCGAAGGGATTAACCCGTGAATAGCCACCGGCGTCAGCCGGTGGTGTAGAATGCAATCCAATCACAATCCCGACTTATTCGGGATTGAATAAATCGGAGAGAATAAATTGGATATCGAACAGGTAATCGATCTTTCTCGTAAAGAGAAAATAGAAAGCATATCACTGAAGTACAGCAATCTTTTCGGCGGAATCCACCATATCAGCCTTCCGGTTGAAATGTTGACGCCGGAGCTCTTCGAAAGCGGCGTCGGTATTGACGGTTCATCGATCCCCGGACTCAGAATCGAAGGCGCCAGCGATATGTCACTCATCCCCGATTCCTCCACTGCGGTTATCGATCCTTTTCCGGAGAGACGTACTCTCAGTCTGATAGGAAGTGTTTTTAACACTGAGACCGGCAAACCTTATCCTCTCGACCCCCGGCAGATTGTACAGAACGCCGAGAAATATCTTGCGGAGACGGGTATCGCAGACAGGAGTATCTGGGGTCCTGAGTTTGAATTCCACATTTTCGATGCAGTTTATATAAAGAATGCTATCAACCAGGCTTCATACAGGCTGGAATCATCAGAATCCGGTTTGAGAGATACTGAATTCAACGATAATGACGACAGTTACCTTATTCCCCGCCAGGCTGGTTATCATGCATCACCGCCGCAGGACAGGTATTATGACCTCCGTGATCGAATGGTTGAGATAACACAACAGTTCGGATTTCCCGTCAAGTATCATCATCATGAAGTCGGGGCTTCAGGTCAATCGGAGATCGAAATCATCATGCAGCCGGCAATACGCGCCGGTGATGCGGCTATGGCGATCAAGTATATCTGCAGGAATGTTGCCCGTCAGGCGGGTTGCTGTGTGACTTTCATGCCCAAGCCCCTCTTTAACGAAGCCGGTAACGGGATGCATTTTCACCAGCATCTGTTTAAGGGCGATGAGCCTCTCTTTTACAATGAAAACGGCTATGCCGGTCTGTCCGAGACAGCGCTCTTTTACATCGGCGGTCTTTTGAAGCATGCTCCTGCTCTTCTCGCCTTGACCAATCCATCCACCAACAGCTATAAACGGTTGCTCCCGGGATTTGAAGCTCCTGTTAAGGCAATTTACGGCATCGGCAACCGTTCCTGTGCAATCCGTATTCCCAAGTACGCTAACTTACCTGAAAAGAAGAGGATAGAATTCCGTCCACCTGACGGAACTTGCAACGTATATCTCGCCATAGCCGCTCAGCTTATGGCGGGAATTGACGGCATTAAGAAGAAGATAGACCCTTCAAAGAGCGGTTTTGGACCTTATGACAACGATATAACGGAGCTGTCCGTTGAAGAGCAGAATGCGATTCCGAGCTTGCCGGGGTCTCTCCGTGAAGCGATTGATGCGCTCGGTGCGGATCACGATTTTCTTCTTGCCGGTGACGTTTTCCCAGCACAATTTCTGAACAACTGGACAAGTAAGTTAGAAAGCGACATTAGAGAGGTCAACAATCGACCGCATCCTTACGAGATGCAGTTATATTTTGACAGTTAGTGCCTGTTGAAAAGTATTTATTTTGTCATTCCCGCGCTACTTTGTCATTCCCGCGCAGGCGGGAATCCAGACAAGTTATTG
>JABMRV010000133.1 GCA_013202285.1 bacterium
GCCTCGACCCCTGAGACCGGAACGCTTTACCTCCTCTATGATCCACTCCGGATCGGGATTTTCAAGTATCTTGCCGATAGCTCTATAACCACCTCTTCTTATGTAATCGAATATTCGTATCGGGTCGATTAATTCGTTTTTATCCAGAATGAGTCGTTTTTGTTTTTGAAAAAATGCGATGTCATCTTTACAGTGTTGACATTTGTAATATTCGGACTCTCGATACAGAAGATCCTCGATTACCTCTCCTTTCAAGGCAGCTTCTATAATTCGAGGGACGACTTCCATCTTAAGCCTTGGATAGAGATTTTTCTCCGGTTCAACGATAATGAACGGGTCTAATTCACAAAACCCCTGACATCCGGTAATTCGCAAAGAAATCTTATCATGGAGATCATGCTCAAGAATATATCGTTTAACAACCCTCATGATGTCATTTGAGCCGGCAGCTTGACCACCAGTACCAGCGCAAATTACCAAGCATGGAACATCCGGTCGTTTTTCGCTAACTACTTGTTGGTGAAAGCTTAAGAACTCTTCAATTGATGACAATCGATGCATTCGGTCGTTCCTTAACTAATTAGTCTGAACAGTTTATAACGCAGAACTACGCCACATCCAGAAGATGTCCTTTGCACCCCTGGCGAGAACATATCTGTACAATTCCACCCCCGCGAACGATCATCGGCACCATCGGTGCGCCGCACTCGGCACATTCAGATGCCCCGGTCAGTTCAGCGTGACAATGCGGGCAGAAAAAGTTTATTACTTCTTTCTCAGGAACCTTATATTCCGCTTCATTATTATAGCTTCCGTAAAGACTCGAAAGTCTAAGCCAGCCGTGCTTGCGACCGAATGATACAGTCACCCTGATAGAAGGATAATCATCGATGAGATAGTTATGATCCATTAAACTGTGGTTACAGCGGGAGCAACTGACCTCGACAGGAAAAATTCTTTCATCTGTTTTGATCTCGATTTTTTCGAGTCCGGTTCGAGTTTCGCTTATTATCTCCTTGACCTTTGAAGTTGTGACATTGGAGAAATAATGTCCATCGACCACAACAATCGGTCCGAGCGCACACGCTCCCAGGCAGTTTACTGTCTCCAGTGTGAACTCTTTATCTTCGGTTGTCTGTCCAGTCTTAACATCCAACTGCCGCTCAAACTCCTCGGCGATTACAGGTGCGTTCCGCACATGGCAGGCTGTTCCCAAACACACCGAACAGAGATGTTTACCTCGCGGTGTAAGGCTGAAGGATTTATAGAACGTAGCGACGCTGAAGATATCAACCAGGGAATGATCTGTTTGATCCGCTACTATTCTCAGGGCTTCTTCCGGAAGGTAGCTGTAACGCGCTTGAATCTCCTGAAGCATCCCGATTAGTCCGCCGCGAGCGCGGTTGTATTTATCAATTATGTTTGTTATTTCCGCAGGATTCATACGTTTCCTCAATCGCAAGGGTGTAATTATTCAAGTCAGCAAACCTGCCCCGGCAAAGGCTGGGATCTGCAGGTTATCAAGTTTTGAGATTGCAGTGTAACAAATTAATAATTCCACAACCTCTAATCAACTGAGTGCTCTAACTATATTCCTCACAATGTCAGATTCTTCCTGATGTTCTTGAATGGATGCGCTCTCCTCGGGGTTTGCAATGATGCGGAACTCAAGGTAACCATCTTTATCCTTCATTCAGTAACAATTCGCGATTACACAGGTACTCGAAAATTTCACCGGCAACTTGCTCCGGTGATCTACTCTCGGTTTTCAAAACCAGTTCAGGATTATCAGGCGATTCGTATGGATCATCGACACCTGTAAATCCTTTTATTTCGCCTTTTCTGGCTTTCTTGTACAGACCTTTCGGATCGCGTTCTTCACAGATTTCCACTGGTGTATCAACGAATATTTCAATAAATATCAAACCGGTTTCATCATGAATCTTCCTCGCCAGATCGCGGTCCTTCCTGTATGGTGAAATAAAACTGGTGATCGTAACTACACCTGCATCGGCGAAGAGTCTGGTGACTTCACCGATACGACGGATATTTTCTTCCCTGTCCTCAGCGGAAAATCCCAGGTTCTTATTCAACCCGTATCGAATATTATCGCCATCGAGAACATACGCCAGGTGGCCTTTCTTCATTAATTCATGCTCAAGCGTAAAAGCTGTCGTGCTTTTACCGGACGAAGGCAATCCTGTCATCCAGATAGTAAATCCCTTCTGGTTCAGGAGTTTCTCTCTTTCACTGCGTTCAACATGACTTTCATGCCATGTGATGTTTGTTGCGTTTGTTTTGGTCAAGGTAAAACTCGTTTATTTTACTTTTACTACTAATTTGTTAAGTATGGGTTTCAACTTATGTCGTACCGCCTAAGTTAGGTTATTGCAATACTTAGGCAGATGGGGGCGTGATCGCTCAATCCTAAATTACTAAATGTAAGCTTCATAATAGCAGGAGACAAGCGACGTATTCGCTTTGTGAAGAAATACTCAAACAAAGGTGGGACTTGATCGCTTTCTGGTCTCTAAGGCAATTTACTCATGTCGTCAACAATTGAATTGCCGTGTAATCTATCGAGAGATATTCTTTTCTCATACAACTCGGACATTATCTCAATATAATCCTGATGAACATCCTTTAACTCATTCTGGGCGTCGATAAGATCCATGTAGGTCCCGTCACCAAGCTGAAAGCTTTGTTTCGCCATCTGATATTCATCCTTCGCTAACGGAAGTATTTCATGTCGATAAAGTTCGTATTGTTCAAGGGCGTATTTTACTTCCTGTCTCAACAGTGAGCTTTCCGACGATAATTCAAGACGGTACGCTGCCAGTTCAGCCTTGGCTCTGTTTAATTGTGCTCTCGAAGCCCGGATTTCACCGACCCCTCCCCACCAGAACCAGACGGGGACAGTCAACTCGAGTTCAAACGCCCAGGAGTCCAAATCATCCGGATCATTCGGGTATATTTCGTTTCTATGAAAATATGTTAATTCAAGTTCCGGCAGCCAGGCAGCGGATGCGAGCCTTTCCTCGTATCCCGAAATACCTACTTCCGTCCGGGCAATTAGGACTTCCGGATTTGATGCAAAGAGTTTAGATTCAACGATGCCGGTTGTATCGACAGGATCGCTTTCTATTGGAGAGATCAGTTCGATTTCGTTAAGATCGTAACCTGTCATGCGTGAAAGCCTATCAAAAGCTGCAATCATTAAGCACTGAGAGGCTCGCAACTCACTTTCAGCTTTGAGAACTTCGACTCTTGATCTACGTGTATCTAATCGGGAAATCCCGCCACGCTCGCTTAAAGCCTGAATATGGGATGAATATGTTTTTATGCTATCCTCGTATTCCTCGAGGATTCTTACCTGCACAGAAAAAAACCATGCTTCCAGGTAGGCTTGACGGACTTCGCATTCCAGATCGAGCAGGATAGCCCTGCTTTCACTTATGGATTGATCGACCTTCAGATTAGCTGCTTTCGTCAACCAGATGTACCGGAGTGGAAATTCAAAGTCCTGTGAGATACCTATCCTTCTTTCCTCGAAATCTGACAACCCGCTGTTTGAAGGAATATCACCCCACCTGGTAGATAGTACCGGCGCCGGTAAAGCTATTGCACTTCGACGTTCACCTCGTGCCTCCTCGACCATTGTTTCAGCAATTAGAGATTGGGGATGAGTAGAGATTGCGCTTTGAACTGCATCTACCACAGTCCACGGTTTTGCCGACGCTGATTTTACGGTTATCAGAAAAACCAGGATTACCACAAGAATACATATCGGTCTTCTTGTCAATGTTTACTCCAATGTATAAAAAAGAGCGACAGAAACACTCCACCGCTCTTTCAACTACTGAAATCGTGTATGTTTAGCGCGGTCCGGTCATCTCTTCCGGTCGAACCTTATCATCAAACTCCTCTGCCGTCAACAGCCCCAGCGCAACCACGGCTTCCTTCAGGGTTGTATTTTCGGCATGAGCTTTTTTTGCGACCTTGGCGGCGTTGTCATAGCCGATATGCGGGTTCAAAGCCGTTACCAGCATCAAACTCTCGCGCAGGAATTTGTCTATCTGCTGGCGATTCGGTTCAATTCCGACGACGCAGTTATCCGTGAAGCTGATACAGGCGTCGCTTATCAGTCTGATCGACTGCAGCAGGTTATATATCATCACCGGCTTGAACACGTTCAACTCGAAATGACCGGTCGCTCCACCAATGCTAATCGCCACGTCGTTCCCCATTACCTGACAGGCAACCATTGTCATCGCCTCGGATTGCGTCGGGTTGACCTTGCCGGGCATAATCGAGGAGCCGGGCTCGTTTTCCGGCAAAAGCAATTCGCCAAGCCCGGAGCGCGGGCCGCTGCCCAGC
>JABMRV010000134.1 GCA_013202285.1 bacterium
ATACATGGCTCAAATGCAAGAGCAGGAAGGCGCACAGCAGTAATGGAATACAACTGGGCAGAACTAAAAGAATACCGGAAGCGTGAAATCAAAGAAGCCGTTTCCCTAATCAACGGTATCTGGAAGGGTAAAAGCCCGGACTATCTCCAAGGCGTGATTGATATGTTTTCTAAGGTGTTGTTATTGCCGAAGAAGCTTTGCAGGGAAGATGAGCTTGAGTTTATTGAGGATATGGTATCGCAGGAGTTCAAGCTGGTTGAAGTTGATCTTTTGCGGGAGGCCGTGAGGGAATGACCGCTGAAACAAAGCAGATATTAAAGGCAATCATACGCATATTAGGTTTTGCGTCAAAGATGTTTGAAAAGGTGCTAAAGAAGGAACCGATATAATATAGAATGATTTAATACAGCTTGCTGCCTCTTGTACTCGCAGCAGGAAGCTAACTACCGAAAGCTCGTTAGGAGAAATCTTAACGGGCTTTTTTTATTCACACACCGGCGAGAGCCGCGACCACCTACGGGTGAGGAGGAATGTATGCCAGACACAGATACAGACCTGGATAAAGATCCAGTGGTAGTACCCGATTTGGGAGAGGGCATTATTGTCGATGATCCTAATGTTGATCCCGACGATATTGACCCTGATGCAGATCTGGACAAAGACTCGGATAAAGATCCGAAGGTAGACGCTGTCTCCAAGGACGATTTTGACAAGCTGCAATCGAGTTTCGATTCATTGCAAGCCAGTCTTAAATCACTCGAAGGAGACAAGAAGAGTTTGAATAAAGCCCTTCACGAAGCGAGGCAAAAGAACAAAGCTGCCAAGAAAGAAGAGCCATTATCAGAAGATCAGTTATTGAAGATCCTCGAGGAGGCCGACGGCGATGCTCAGACGATTATGAATGTTGTCAAGTATCAAGCCGAGCAAGCCGCTAAAAAGAGCACAGGGGAGGCGGTAACTGATGCGGACACGAAGAAGAAGGCGAAAGAGGCAAAGGGCATCCTTAGTAAGATGTATCCGTCTCTTGATGACGAATCTTCGGAGATGAGAAAGGCTGTTGATGAAACCAAGTCAGACTATGGACTCGGCAGTCATCCGTTAGGCGATTTTTTCGCAACTGGTATCGAGGTGTTAAACGCACTACCAGACCTTATATCCGCAGCGGAACAGCGGGGAAAGGACGCAGCTTTAAAAGGTAAGGCAGATGGTAAGCGCAAGGAATCCATTAAGGATGGCTTATCGCATGGCAAGGGTAAACAGAAAACCTCTGCCACGGGACTTTCATCGTCTCAGTCTGAAACGGCTAATCAGTTGGGCCTTTCAGCCAGCCAATTAAAAACCTATAAAAAAATTGTCGGAAGCTCGGCAAGCATCCAAGTGAAGGAGTAAACCATGACAAACAAGAGAAAACAGGCAAACAAAGAACCAGCTTTAACGCCGGACGAAATGGCGATCTTTCAGAGAGTTAAGGGCGAAACAGACGACTGGAAAACCATAACAGAGGATTCTGTTGACGATTATTCATTGATGCAAGACCCGTTTAGGCTACCTGAAGAGGTAAAGAATTTTGAATTAAAAAAAGAGTTTAAGTTCAGGTGGGTAGAGCGTAAGGCGGGTCGGCTTGATGAACTCAGGTCTAAGCAAGTTCCGAACAGGTGGTGGATAGTAAACCTTGAAACCTTTCCTACGTTCGAGGATTTATTCGACCCGGTAATGGGAACGATAAATCGCGAGGATCAAATGTTGGTTTTCAAGCCGTGGTGGATGCATGTAAAGCGTATGGAAATGCTTGATGATCTTAACGCTGCCCAAGAAAGGTCAGGAACACTCGAAGGTAAGGACGGAGAAACGCGGGACGGCGCAAGTTTTATTGCCGGGAAAAGAAACCCCGACGATCCACATACCATGAGAGGCGAAATTAAGGCGGGTGACAAAGTTGAATATCAAGAGACCGGAAACGAAAGTCAAGATTTCGGTGATCTTATAGATGACGTATAAAGGAGAAGTATTATGGCAACTGGAAAAGATGCCGCTTTTGGCTTTGCGGTATGGGATGAGTTAATAAGAGCCAATTTGTACGCCGTGATAACTGCCCCAACGGTTGGGTTTTATCATGGGCAAGTGTGCCAACATGGCGGGACACATATATCCACCTCGCAAGGTTATCTTCCGACTGTTGAAGACGGTGCAGAATGTGACGGGGAAGCAGGTCTTGTTGGGGCTGTTATTGCAATATTTGACGAAGATATGGACCCTGTCAAATATATCGCAGCAGCAGAGGCTGGAAACTCCACAATCGCCGGGTATTTGATGATCGCGGATTCACCTGACCAGCTTTTTGTTGCTCAGGAAGATTCTGACGGCAACGCGATTACTCTGACTGAGGGCGGCCACAACTGTGATCTTATCGGTAATGCTGGAAATACCACAACTGGTATTAGCCTGGCAGAACTTGATTCTTCTACGGCAGCAGCAGACGCAGCTTTGCAGTGTAAAATTGTAAGGCCGCATCCGAAAGACACACCAACTGAAGACTATTGTCGCTACATTGTTCAGATCAATGAGCATTTCTATGGCGATACAATAGCCGGCGTAACTGAATAGGGGGTATTATGTGGACAAGAGCGAGATTTGTAGATGAATATGTACCAGGATTATTCGCTGTTGCTATTGATACCTACACTAAAAACCGAGCTGTTTCGATGTGGGATCAATTAGTAACGGTCAAAACCTCAATGAAAAAGAAAGAAGAGAATACCGAAAGATCGGGTTTAGACACTCCGGTGTTGAAGCCTGAAGGGCAGAAGATTTCGTATGACACCCAGATTTCAGGAGCAAAACAGTCCTGGGTTCATGATGTCTACGCCCTTGGTGTTCGTATAACCGAGGAGGCGGTTGAAGATAACCTGTATGAACTCAAAGGCGGTAGCGAAGGCGACCTGAAGGAAATCTTTCATGATCTGGGGCAGGCGATGTCAAACAACATCGAAGTCCTGATTGCAAGGTTTCTCAACAGTGGTACGGCCACGACCTACCATACGGAACGAGATGGCTCAACGGCCCTCTATTCCGATACTCACACATTGCTGGGCGGAGACACTTTTGACAATAAATCTGTCAATGCCGCCCTGACATATTCAGCTTTCTGGACTGTTCTGGTCGCTGCCGAGAAT
>JABMRV010000135.1 GCA_013202285.1 bacterium
GCGCTGGATTTAGGATCCAGTAGGATAATATCCTATGGGGGTTCAAGTCCCCCCTCTCGCACTTTTAATATGACTCACCATAATTCTCCTATATGACAACTGCAACCATATCAGATGAATCCGTTCAGATAACCCGCATAACCTGGATTGGAATGATCAGCAACTTCGGGTTATCGATACTGAAATTGGCTGTCGGTTACCTGATCGGTTCACTTGCGCTGATAGCGGACGGGGTTCATTCGCTCTCAGACCTCGGTACGGATTTTGCCGTTTTGATCGGTACTGCCATCGCAGCCAGACCTGCAGATAAAAGCCATCCTTTCGGACATGGAAAATTTGAGACATTTGCTGTTATCGTTGTAGCAATCGCTCTTGTCGTTGTTGGTGGTGGTATTGTGTGGAAGGCAATTGCAACCTTTGGTCAACAACACGAAACACCCAACGGTCAATGGATTATTGTAGTTGCAATAATTTCGCTGGTGACGAAAGAATGGTTGTTTCGCGCCACGCGGGTAGTTGCCGATCGATGCCGCAGTTCCGCTCTCAGGGCTAACGCCTGGCATCATCGTTCTGATGCGCTGAGTTCAGTGGTGGTGCTGGCTGGAGGTGGTGCGACTATGTTGGGTTGGGGATTCGGGGATCATCTTGCGGGACTGCTGGTCGGCTTGATGGTGTTGATGGTGGGAGGAAAACTCGGATTTGAAGCGTTGTTAGAACTCAGCGAAGGATCCGCCGGTAAGGAAACCATAAACCGGATTAACGATGTTATTGCCGGATTTGAAGAGGTGCACGATGCTCATCGATTGCGAGTGCGCCGGGTTGGTCGGGAGCTTATAATGGATATTCACATCGTACTCGATCCGCATCTGACGATCAGGGAAGGTCACAGTATTGTCCAAAGTGTCGAATCAGCAGTCCAGGAAGGGATTGATTGGCCCATATCTCTAACGGTACATGTAGATCCGGATGATGGATAGTTCTGGATCAAGATGGATTTCGGGGAGGGCGGACATTCCTGAGTTCTTTAATTATTCATCCTAATGGTTATCATTCTGGCGGAAGCCAGAAACCAGGAAATGCTATGTTGTTAGATAACATTCTTGTCTGGATTCCCGCCTGCGCGGGAATGACAAAGTAGTGCGGGAATGACAAAAGGAGGACTTTAATAACTACCGGACGAGAACTATCTTCCTGCTGATTGAACCCTCATCCCATTTCAGGTTGAAGAGATAAACTCCCGCAGGGATATTCTCAGCATTCCAGGAGTATTTATGCAGTCCCGGTATTGCCGAACCGCTATGCAACACATCGATCTGACGACCCGATAAGTCTATCACCTCAAGAACATATTCCACACCATAGGGCACATCGACCGATACAAGCGTTCTGGAATTGAACGGATTAGGGTGGGGAAGACCCAGTTTGAAGGATGTTGGATAAACAACATTGAGACCATCTTCCACTCTGGTCTCGTAAAAGTGATCGAGTATTCTCTCAAGAAGCTCAACTCGCGATGCAGTTCCACCTCTACCGCTGACAGCTTCCATTGCAAAACCGAAATAGACAAGGTGGTAATCACCGGCATAATAAATTCCGCCGGGTTCCTGTTCGTTCGTCGTATAGTTGAAGATGGAAACCGCTCCGTCGAGTGGTTCCATCGAGCTTGGTGAGATTGAGCCATTGCCTGCGCCGCCTTCCCCTGTAATCAGGAGATCTATTCCACCAGTTAGCGGATTATTCTCATTTCCCGCAAGAAGAAGACTTTCTGTATCGTCGTTAAGGTGGCGGGATTTGAGGTAGTTCCGATGGAATTCCGTATCACCGATGTCGTCGCCGATAAACTGCCCTGAGAGGAGCAGATAACCACCGTTATCGAGAAATCCGCTTATTAGAGATTGCTCTTCCTGCGATAGCGGGGTTTCATCGTTGCCGGTCTCCCACACCACGAAACTGTAACTGTTGAACTCATCGGGTGAAGGCAGACCACCGGTTGATACATCCCAGGTATCGTGAACGATAGGTCGCTGCATCATGTCTTCATGATAGTATGTCTCGAATGCCTCTCCGTCATCATCATCCATCAGTAAGAACAGCGGCTGGCGAATCGTCATCTGCAGCTCGAAAGATGTCTCGCAACCCTCATCGGAAGTCACATTAAGTATGAATGTGGAGTAGTGAATTGGCGAACGTCCATTTACATGAAAGGTTGGATATTGATTCTCTGTTAGTTCGTGGGAATCGCCGTTGGCTATATCACCGATGTTAATCTCACCGGTCGATATATGAATCCATTCGTCGTCGTTTTGCAGATTTATGGTTACGTTACCGGCATCTGCATATCCTTCCAGATTCGCCAGGGTCAGATTAATGGAGATGGTCTCGTTCCGCTCAATTCGTCCATCCTGATCTCCGTTTATTTCGATGACCTCCCACTCGCTAATCTCATACATCGGGTGTGTCGAGTTCAGCAGAAAACCAGCATCCACCCGGTGGACTATCCCCGGATACTGATCGTTTTCACCCACAGTGGAGATGTCAACCGATGTGCGCTGCATCCATGAGAGAAGCTGTCCGGCGGTAAGATCGGATTCGACCGATAACATCAGCGCACCAATACCTGCTGCTACAGGACATGCCTGCGAGGTGTTATCGTGTGATTCGTAAGAGTTGCGAGGGCAGGCGGATAGTATATCGATACCGGGAGCGACGAGGTCGATGAAATCACCGTAGTTCGAGTCATTGGATTTATGATCACGATCGTCGCTGCAGGCGACAGCGATTACATTTTCGTATGTTGCTGGGTATATTCTCTGGTTGTCATTTTCATGATCCTCATGATTATCATTACCGGCGGCGGCGAAGATTATCGCTCCCTGTTGCTGAGCGTAAGCAATTACCGAGCTATCTGTTATACTGGGAGGACCGTATGATCCCCAGGAGAGGTTGATTATATCAGCTCCGTTGTCGCCGCAGTACTCGACACCGCTGTAAGCACGGTAGAGACCTCCATCTGGGTTGTCCCGGTTATAATGTGCAGTTATCATCAGTTTGCAACTGAAGCCCGGGCTGGCTATGCCTACTTCGTTGTCCGTTGCTGCTGAAACACAGCCTGCTACATGTGTACCGTGTCCACCGTCCTCTCCCCATCGGTCATCGGGCCAATTGCCGTTATTTGAGAAATTCCAGCCATAAAAATCATCCGTATAACCGTTTTCGTCGTTATCTTCTTCATCCCAATCTTCAATGGTTATTACTCCATCACCATTGTCCTCTCCTGGGTTGATCCAGATGTTGTCGATGAAATCATCATGTATGTTATTAAAACCATCAGCGTTCATATCGAGACCGCTGTCAACTATACCGATAACCACATCTTCACTGCCGTGTGAGACATCCCAGGCTTCGGGAAGATTACAGTGTTCGAGATGCCACTGGTCTTCGAAAAGTTGATCGTTAGGAACATAGAACTGGCGGTTAATCGAGACGCATTCAGCGAAGACTATTTCGCTGCAGTTCTCATAAGCATCGATCAGCGCGAAAGGTCCGAATTCAGAAGGAAAATAAACAGTGTAGAATCTTGAAAGGTCTATGAGTCTGGGATTGATTGGAGGTTCCGGCATCATGAATGTTTTCTCAATCTTGTAAACTCCGAAGATATCCGCCACTGCATCGAGTGATGGAATCCCAAGCCATACAATGCCATCGAAGATCGTGATGGACAACGGCGCATTTTCGTGTTCGATCTGAATATAGATCTGCCCGGCTTCAACGTTCTCGCCGGGTTTGTAATCGCTTCTATCGCCGATGAATCCTGCGGTGGTTTCTTCAAGAGGGATAAATATTAATGCTGTTAGCAGGATGAAGATGATGATGTGTGTTTTCTGATTCATAAGAACCTCGTTTCTTGTTTAGAACGAAGTGTAAAGTTAAGGTGAATAGTACCTGCTGTCAAGTGAGGATTTCTGAGGATGATTAAAACAGGTTGGTTCTTCGTTACATTGAATGGGGAGGGCGGACATTTTTGTCCGCCACCTTATCCGAAAAGGCGAGCGCCGACATTCCTGTCGGCGCTCCCCGTTATAGAGACAATAATGTGGGTGTACCTTTCAAAATAATGAAGTATTAACTATTTGATAAGTACGACCTTCTTAACAATCGAACCGTGAGCCCAGCTCAGATTGAAGAGATAAACACCTGCCGGTAGAGATTCGGCGTTCCAGTTGTAACTGTATCTCCCTGCTGTTGCCTGACCATCGTGAAGAACCTCAATCCGGCGGCCTGTCAAGTCCAGAACTTCAAGCGTATAATCTGCACCTTCAGGAACATTCACGCTTACCATGGTGCGGGAGTTGAAGGGATTGGGCATGGGAGAACTCATCTCATAGGATGTTGGTTGGATGGTGGTAAAAGCATCATCCACTCCGGTATTGCGGAAGTGATCGAGTATTTTCTCATGCAGATCTACCCTCATGGTTGTCTCACCGCCACCGCTTATTGCTTCAAAGGCAAATCCCATGTAAACGAGTGTATAATCACCCGCATAATAAATTCCAGCAGTTTCCTGCTCGCCGTTAGTGTAGTTAAAGAGAGATACTGCGCCGTCTATCGGTTCCATCGAACTCGGCGAGAGTGTTCCGTTACCGGCTTTCCCGCCGATTATCAGGATTTCAATACCCTCTGTTATAGGATTATTCGCGTTGCCTACAAGCTCTCTGCCTCGTGTATTGTCAGAGACATGATTTGCCTTCAGATAGTTCCGGTGGAATTCTGAGTCACCGATGTCATCACCGATGAATTGTCCGGACAGCAGCATGAAGCCGCCCCTGTCGAGGTAACCGCTGATAAGTTCCTGTTCAGATTGCGTTAACGGAGTCTCATCGTTGCCAGTTTCCCAGATGACAAAGCCGTAATTGTTGATCTCATCCTGCGATAGCAGACCTTTATCCGCAACATCCCACGTATTGTGAACTATCCTTCGCTCCAGCATATCTTCATGATAATATGTTTCATAGGTGTCACCGTCATCGTCATCCATCAGCAAGAAATGCGGATGACGGATAGTCAGCGGGAAATCGAACTTCTTCTCATATCCTTCATCTGAGGTAATGTTAATCGAGACATTTGAATAATGAATCGTTGAATTGCCATTCACACGGAAGGTGGGGTATTCATCCTCCCAGAGTTCGTAGGAGTCCCCGTTGTCAAGGTCGCCGATGTTGATTTCATCTGTCAAAATGGAAAGGCATTTATCATTTGTTTCCATGCTGATTACAACATTGTTAGCGTCAGCGTAACCTTCAGTATTGGAGATGGTGAAATTGAAAGAGAATGTTTCGTTCCTTTCAATGTGCAGGTCCTGATCTCCCTCCACTTCGATAAGTTCCCATTCCAGTAGTTCATAATCGGGATGAGTGGAATTCAGCAGAAAACCGGCGTCCAGTCTGAGATCAATCCCCGGGTATTGATCGTTATTACCAACTTCGGATATATCAACCGCGGTTCGATCCATCCATTCGAGCATTTCCCACCATGCAAGGTCGGGTTCAACAGAGAGTAATAACGCTCCGATACCAGCGGCGAACGGCGAGGACATCGATGTTCCTTGCAGGGCAGCGTATGAATTACGCGGGTATGCGGAAAGCATTGCCACACCTGGTGTTATAACATCGATGTAATCACCATAGTTGGAGAAATTGGCTTTATAATCACGGTTATCAGTCGCACCAACTCCGATCACACCATCATAGGCGCAAGGATAGAAATGATGGTTATCCTGTCTCCTGTCGTAAGCATCATCGTTTCCTGCACCGGCGAAGATTATTGCTCCCTGACGCTGAGCGTAAAGAACAGCAGCCTGATTGACCTGGTTTCCTGGACCATAGCTGCCCCATGAGAGGTTGATGATGTCGGCGCCATTATCGGCACAGTATTCGATTCCCCGGTTGCCGGCAACATTCACATGCGGTTCGTATATTGAATAATGCGCTGTAATCATCAGTTTACAGTTAAATCCGGCTCCGGCTATACCTGTTTCGTTGTCAGTTGCTGCTGAGGCTAAACCTGCCACATGAGTACCGTGCCCGCTTTCTACACCCCAGTAATCATCGGGCCAATTGTCTCTACCGGAGAAATCCCAACCGTAGAAGTCGTCAGCGTAATCGTTTCCATCGTTATCCTCACCATCCCAGTCATCGAGGGTGATCACACCGTCATTATCTATATCTTCACCCGGATTTATCCAGAGGTTCTGCGGAAAATCTTCATGAATGGTCAGATAACCGTCTGTATTCATGTCAAGTCCGCCATCGACAATACCGATGATAATCTCTTCGCTGCCATGAGTAACGTCCCATGCATCAGGGAGATTACATTGCTCAAGATGCCACTGATTCCTGAAGCGTGTGTCGTTGGGGATGTAGATATACCGGTCGATGGTGACAAATTCCGTGAAGATCACCTCCTCACAAGATTCGTAAGCTTCCATCATGGTGAACGGTCCGTAATCCTCAGGGAAGTATATCGTGTAATACCTCGACAGATCCGGTATGGTCGGATCGGAAGGTGTGCTCTTCATGCGGAATGTTTTCTCTATCTCATAGACACCGAATGCATCGGAAACAGCGTCAAGCGACGGGATGCCTGTACTGATTATGCCATCGTAGGTTGAGATTGCGAGAGGAGCGGCTTCACGGCTGATCTGGATGTAGATCTGACCGGTTTCGACATTCTGCCCCGGGTCGATTCCATCGAAATCGTCGATATTACCGGCAGAAGCTGTAAGTGTGAAACATGAAGTAAAGATCAATACTATCAATCTGAACTTATGATGAAATGAACGTTTCATTTAGACCTCGATGATTTGCTGTCAGGTTAAAGGATACAGTAACAATGTACACAAATGAGACTCTCAAGTCAATATGTTGCCGTTGAGAGGTCGATGGGGTTGACAGTCAGGGGGGGAAATGATTATATTTCTTCGTTGTTTCTGATTCAGAAACCGAAGTAGAAATTCTGGCGGAGTAGCTCAGCTGGTTAGAGCAGTGGAATCATAATCCA
>JABMRV010000136.1 GCA_013202285.1 bacterium
TGGAGGGCGGGCTTTAGCCCGCCCCAATGGACTTACCATCATAGCGGGCGTCCCGACTAATCCGGGACGCCCTCCAAGGTAAAAACTAATTCAAGGACTTAACACTAACATTAATTCTTCCCCCATATCAAATCGACCAGCGGAAATATATCCCACCGTCTCTGCAGCACTGACGGATAATCAGAATAGACAAGCTTATAACCGATCAGGGCTGAAAACTTCGCACTCTTCCTCCAGATGAGTATCCCCTTATGTTCGTATGCAAACGCAGCGTACTCGCCGGG
This sequence comes from bacterium, assembly GCA_013202285.1. Taxonomy (GTDB): domain Bacteria; phylum Electryoneota; class AABM5-125-24; order Hatepunaeales; family Hatepunaeaceae; genus JABMRV01. Next base: position 285 of record JABMRV010000136.1, read on the forward strand.
CATGATGAATTTATCGAGGTCAAGCCAGTAATAAAATCTGTCAACGATTCTCCCGTTCAGATCAATTCCGATATCGACGAGCCATCCATTATGATATACCGACGTTCGCGTGTAAATTAGTGGAAGGTCTATGGTCGTCATATCCATGTCGCCAAACTTTAAGGCAAACGCAAATCCGATCCTGGGAGTAACTGTATGACCTTCTGCAACAGGATAAGTAACAAGAACTTGACTGTTCAGTGTAATAATGTGCGGCACGACCGTATTTGCAGGGAGAATACCCCCGGTTCCCTCGCGCGAAATAAAGTTTAGAAGCGGTGTGGGATATGTCAAACTGTGAACGGAAGTAAAATCCATTCCGGAATAAATTCCTGAATAGCCGCTCCAGACCTTCTTCAGAGTAACATTGGGCATGAGAATATTAGTCAATACATGTGACGAGAGTTCAACCGATTCGTTCAATCCGTAACGAAGAGGCTGAAATATCCCAACCTCCCAGCGACCTTTCGGTAGAGCAGTGGCTGTTCCATCCGACCATATTGAATTTTCGGCAGATATACTCCCTGCATAAAGACTCAACACGAGCGTGATTATTGCTCTGTTCATCTTCGAAGTTCTATCTCGACCGTGACAGGCGCATGATCGGATAAATTCATCGTATTCTGATGAGTGGAGTCTGAACCGACCATAAAACTACCGTTAGTAAACAGGAAATCGAGCTTGCGATTCCAGGGAACGTTTTTGCAGATTGAATGAGTGTAGTACTTACCGGTGAAATCACCGACGGTTTCTTCAGCGATATAATCTAATAGGTAAACGGCAGAAGTATAATTATTATAAAGATAATTCAGCCAGTTTTCTTCGCCGGTGAAATCGTCCGCCTCAAAATCGGGATCAGGATCAGGAGGTGCGTCCGGGAAACCCGCCAGATTAACCGAACCGGGCGGCAAGGTATTTAAATCACCTCCGGCTATAAAAGTACTACCGTCGGAGTCTATTAAGTCCAGTTCGCTGCAAAACCTGTCAAGCTGTTTCTTCTTCGTTCCATCATCCGAGAACGCCGAGGTGTGAATATTCAGAACGAATAATACAACGCCATCGATGTCTATCTTTGTCCTGAGGATGTTACGTTTGAGATAGAAATACTGTGTGAGTGCATCCTGGTCGGAAATCAGCGGCAGCGCTATGCGTGTTGTTTCGATTAATTTCCAACGAGACATTATGGCATTACCGGAATTCATCCTGCCCAATCCATCGCTGGGAATGAAGTCGGCTTTCCATTGCGAAGCATAGGCGCCATAATTCAATTTGGTGTTATCAAGGAGCCATTGCAGTTGGTCGATGTAAGCACTCCGTTTGGAGTCGATGTCCACTTCCTGCAGTAAGACTACATCCGGATCAACTTGCTTGATGTATGCCGCTAAGTTATCAAGATTTTCAACAACTTCGTGCTTTTCCATCAGAACCTCATCACCCCAACCGTCGAAGAAGAAGTCAATCCTGGCGCCACCGAACTTTATATTCCAGGTCATGATCTTCAAAATCTCAGGATTCTCGGGTGCGTTTGACATATTGCGGGCTTGGTACAGAACAGCACCTTCAACATCATCGAATTCTGTGTTAAAGTAATCGCAGCCTGCTAACAGGAAGAATAGACTAATTATAAGGGGAATACAACGGAGATTCTGCATTCTCGACAATATATAGTGCATGTTGATAAAGTTCCTTCTGTGTCATTCCCGCGCAGCAGACTGTCCGAGAATACAA
>JABMRV010000137.1 GCA_013202285.1 bacterium
CCTTATCAGTGATCAGGCTTTCTTCGTCAACGGCTTTACCTGTCGAATTCGGCATTAATTCTGCCTATCCCAATCCATTCAACTCTGTTTTGCAAATCAGTTACAGCTTGGTTGAAGCTGGCGATGTGAGTTTGAACGTCTTTGATCTGACTGGTCGTCATGTCGCTGAATTAGTGAGCGGGCATGTCAAGGCAGGAACGCACACTGCGGTCTTAGATGGCATTGACCTTTCGAGTGGTGTGTATCTGCTGAGGCTTGAGTCTGGCGGTGATGTTTCGCTGATGAAGGTAGCGCTGGTGAAGTAGTGAAGTAGAAAAGCTCCTCCTTTAATTCCCCCGGCAACCGGGGGGGAGTATTTGATACCCCTCTGAGTCCCCCCCCCTACTGGCGTAGGGGGGGAAGGGATGTTTAATTGAAAGAGAACCAGATAAGCGAAGAAATAAGAACTCGCTAGAGATTGAACTTTATTAATGATCCGGTTAGAAAATTTTGATAACCGGAGATCATACATTATATTTCAAGCAAAATTACCCGATTGATATTGAAGACATTCAATACGTTATTAAATCTCCTCTACTGCTAAAATGAATCCTCAACACTCTGTAATATCCTTACTTACATATCTACTAATCCCAATCTTCATACCAGGCATGGTGTTTAGTACTCCGAATTGGGTTTCACAGAAACCCGACCGTCCTGATCTGCTGCAGGGAATAGGAATTGCAAACGATACCGGATCCCCGGAAGAGGATCAACAGCGGGCTGATAACAACGCCATCGCGGAAATTCTTAATGAAATTCGCACCACGGTAACAAGTACCATGGAGAGCTATTACCACGAGGAAATCAAGGATGGCGAGGTTATTTCGAGTTCCGATGTTGTATCGACCATTTCCGCAAGATATGCTCAGGAAACCGTTGAAGGAATCAGGATAACCGAAAGGCATTACGACAAGAAAAAGCGTGTTTACTATGCGTATGCATATATCACCAAAGAGCAACTCGAAAGGCAATTTAAGGCAAAGGCGGACGAAGTTAAGAAGCTATGTGCCGATTATCATCGATTCGCCCTGCAATCCTTAGATCAGCATGATGTTTATACGGCGCTTGGTAAATACATCAGGGCGCTAAGCGAGTTGTTTGTTGTGCAGGCTTATCTGAAGGAGAAGATCCAGGGTAATCTCAGCGGTGTGGGACGCAGCGAGATGCTTCAGGCTCGTATCGAAAGCGAGATATCCAACATTATCGGCAGGCTTCAGATTCAGGTCTTCAGCGGCGACGGTCAGAAAGCGCAGCGTAACCGCGCTCTGGACAATCCTTTAGTCGGGAAGGTCGTATATACTGACAATTTAGGAGTATTTCCCGTTTTTAATATACCGGTCACACTTGAATTCGAGAACGCAGACGGGGATTTAACAGCAAATCTCGTTACCAACAAAATAGGGTTGTTCACCTGTTATGTAAATATGATTGAAAGCGCTGAATCTGAAACCGGTATTATCAAAGCCGGGTTCGATCTAACTGACCTGAAACCATTCCGCGGTGAATTGGGAAGTGTATTCCAGAGACTGGAAAAAGTAGGCTGCTCGTTTACATTCAACATCGACGTTGCGGCTTCGATCCGTATTTTTGTGAGTATCTACGAAGAGATCGACGGGAACGCTGTCGATAAGCCCTGTTGTACCGGTGTATTAATAAACTCGCTTGTTAAGAACAAATACAGTGTAGTCGATATTGATCATCTAAGTTCCACCTTTACGAAAGTTGACATTGAGAGAGCCGTTAGAAATGGAGACGACCGGATGGTCGTTAATGCTGCAAAGAATGACGCCGGCTATGCCGTGATCGGTGTCATCTCCTCCAAAGCGGAGAGTAAAGGGGACTTCGGTATCACTTTTGCGTACGCCGACGCTGATGTGCGCGTTATAGACCTGAACAGCGGAAGAGTTGTTGCTTCGAGCGTCGAGTCCGGAATTAAAGGTGCGGGTAACAACAGTTCCACGGCAAATAAAAAAGCAGTTGAAAAGTGCGTTGCCTCAGTTGAAAGTGACATTATCCGCGGACTGGAGACGGCACTGAAGTAGCGCTCCCAGGCATATCAATTATCAACCAGGAAGCGATCCTTCCGGCTAAACGACAGACTGTAATTGTTCTGGTGATAACACAAATTTAACTGTATTCGGTTGACAAATCTGTTGTCCCTCCTTATAATATAACGATTTTCACAAATTCTCCCGATCTTCCTGCTAACTTTGCACCTGATGCGTGAACATCACTTTCCACACAATCAATCCGGGTAATCATCTCCCGAAAAACTAAAACAACATAGTATGCTGTTTATCTTTAAGATTTTAAATTCAACTCTCCGAAAATTCTCCATACCCAGACCCGTGTTTAAGGATGTGATTATGGTGCTGCTTGTCTTGGGCATCCTGTCGGCATTTTTGTCAGTACAGGTTTCCTATGCGCAAGAGAAATTCTATGTTTATTATGATAACGGTTTGGAGTTTCTGAAGAAGGGTGATTACCTGCGTGCCATCGAGGAGTTTGAATCTGCGGTATCTATTGAATACGAGGATAAGAAAAAGAAGAGAACTTACGGTACGCGTTTTATAAAGTACTATCCTCATCTCCAGATAGGCAAATGTCATTACTACATAGGTGAGACGAATATGGCGCAACGGGAACTTGAACTTGCGCTTGCGTATGTCAAGAAAAACAAGGAAGCCCGGGAATATCTGGATAAGATCGCAGCGGGGATGACACCAGCGCAAGAACTCGCCTTTGCTGAGGATAAGAAACGAGGAAAAGAGTTAGAAAAACAGCGAATTGAAGAAGAGAAACGCAGAAAGGAAGAGGAGCAAAAACGTCTAAAGGAAGAAGAGGAACAGCTTCGCAAGGAAGAAGAACAGAGACGTCAACAAGAAGAAGAGGAGCTTAGGCAGGAAGAACTTGTACGAGATGAAGAAGAACGCCAGCGTCTCGAAGAGAAAAGAAAACAGCGGGAAGCTGAAGAGCTTGAACGAAAGCAAGCGCGGGAAGCTGAAAAGCTTGCGAGAAAGCAAGCGCGGGAAGCCAAAGAGCTTGCTTTGAAGGAAGCAGAGGAGAAAAAGAAGAAAACTGCGGGTGATGGCGTTCAATGGTATCCATCTCTACCTGTCGGCGCGTTGACCTACGATCCAAGCCGCGTTACAAGGGTTGGATCGCGATTAACAGTGGCAGTTATGCCTGTTCGGGTTGTCGGTGGTGAAGAAACGATAGGATTGCATGTCATGGAGAAGATGATCACACAACTCGTAAATCTTCGACGCTTCAGAGTTCTTGAACGGAGTCAGCTTGAAAAGATAATGGAGGAACAGTCTCTTTCCTTGAGTGGTATGATGGACGAAGCTATCGCCATCGAAGTCGGAAAGCTTGCTGCAGCCGACGCTATAATTCTAACCAGTCTAACCATCAATCCGGGATATGCCAAGGTTATCGCTCGTGTCATCGAAACTGAAACAGGTATAACGGTCGTAGCTCAGGATGCTGAAAGTAAAAACATCGATCTGCATAGCATCGATAAAGTGATTGAGAATCTGGCTGTCAAGATTTACAACAGCATGCCGCTTGTCGAAGGATATATTGTCAATATAGAAGGAGACGAGGTCTATCTCGATCTGGGTATCATACTGGGTATCCGCAAGGGTTCCAAAATGGTGGCTTTTCGCGAAGGCAAGGCTATCGTACATCCCGTGACCGGAGAAGAATTGGGAAAGAAAGTTACCATGCTCGGCGAACTGATTGTCGAACAGGTTCAGGAAAAGATGTCTGTTGCTGTCTGGGTAGGTGAGCCCAAACAAACCGTTAATATAGGCGATAAGGTGGTGGTTAAGTAGATTGAATCTTGATACCCGGCAGCAATGCAATTTGGATATCGCTACACCTTATTATGGCTGTCAGCCCGCCGTGGCTGACAGCTATGCTCATGAAATGTTTGAAGTTAAGCTGTCGGGTACGGCGACCCGACAGCCGAGGAAGTTTTCTGAGTAAGAATTTAGTTTAACATACAAAGGAAAATAACATGCTTCGATTCAAAAGCGCTCTTTTATGTATATTGATTTTATCTCTCTTTGCAGGCGGAGCTTACGGACAGGATCTTAACTGGAACATCACCGGCGCCGGCGCACGAGCGCAGGGC
>JABMRV010000017.1 GCA_013202285.1 bacterium
CGAGACTCGTTCTCGCCCATCACATACCTTACGGTATAAGTGAACAGTTTCTGCTCCGCCATGCAGAACGTTGCAGACATGAGCAGGATTATAATTGATATGAAGATGTGTCTATACTTCATTCTCTTTCTGTTTTTTGCATGGTTGGATGCTCAGTAAGTAAATTGTGTTTACGGTCGCCGATCCGCCGTGATGGCGACATTATATTAATACTCTGATAATCCAATGTTTGTGCTGCCAACCGCGGCGGGATTGGCAGCAAATAAGGTGGCGGACAGGAATGTCCGCCCTCCCCTCATCGAGCGCAAGCACCGGACAGCCTGTTGACCACTCCACCCTCAACTAATCACTTACTCTTCCCCATCATCAACTCCTCAAGCTGAAAGCTGTGCCGTATCGGGTGCATGACGGCGTGTTCGAGCATGGAGTCGATGCAGTAATCCGATCCCCAGTGCGATTTGTACGCCGGCTCGTAGAATCGCTCCTCCGGTACGTCCGCCAGCGGTCGTCGCCAGCGGTCGATGAGATGTTTCAGATATTCGTCGGCTTCGGCTTCGATGACGTCGGCTTCGGGCGTGGGGCGGATCTTTGGATCGGGAAGTTCCAATACCTTGCAGATCCAGGTCATGTATCCCCGTGAAGCACGCATTACATGCCTGAGCAGGGCTCCCCAGGAAGCATAGTCTGCATCATCCGTAGCAGGGAGTGCAATCCCCGCCTCCTGCGCTTCATGCCAAACGGTGAGGAAACGCCACATCTCCATCTCATGGAGAAGTATTATCGCTCGCGCACCGCGGTATTTGTAAAACGAAAGCTGCATTATTTATCCCTGTTTTCCGGTATCCACCTTCACTTCCATCCAGCGTATCAAACCGTCGCTGCCGTCGCGGATAATGTTTTCCACCTCATTCGCCAATCCTTCAGCCGTGATCTCACGTCCGCCAAGTCCAGCTATGACGCCGATTATTTCCGGTCTTTTCTCCAGATCGAACAGCGCCGATCTCGCCTCCTGAGCGAAGATGCCGCTATGACCGTAGGAACAGGAGCGATCGATCACTATCAACTTCTTAAGTCCTCCGGTCAACCGTCTGAACTCAGCCAACGGGAATGGTCGAAACATCCAGATGCCAATGGATCCGACCTTCAGCCCCTTATCCCTCAGCATATCGACTGCCAGGGTTGCCGTCCAGGCTGCCGTTCCCGCGCAGAGGATTGCTGCTTCCGCATCCTTCATCCTGTACGGCATCAACGGCTGCAGCCTTCTCCCGACCAGCTTCTTCCATGCAATGGTCTCCTCCACTGCAACATCGACAGCCGCTTCCATCGCCTTCTGCAGATGATAACGCGACTCCATCCAGCAATCGACGTTCATCATCCCGCCGAACGCATGCGGTTCATCGGGATCGAGCTTGAAGGCAGCCTCCCGTTTGGGAAGGAAACCATCAATCAACTCTGGCGAGGGTATGTCAACCGCTTCATTAGTATGCGAGAGCACGAAGGCGTCAAGGATCTGCATCGCAGGCAGTGATACCCGTTCGGCTATCTTGAAGGCGAGTATCGTCGTATCGAGCACATCCTGGTTATCGCGGCAGTAGAACTGCATCCAGCCGGTATCGCGCTGTGAGAGGCTGTCCTGCTGGTCGGTGTAGATGGTCCACGGCGGACCAAGGCTGCGGTTCACCTCAGCCATCACAATCGGCAGCCTCCCTCCGGCTGCCCAGTGCAGCATCTCGCACATGTGAGCGAGCCCCTGACTCGACGTGGCAGTAAAGGCGCGAGCGCCTGTCATTGCAGCGCCTATGGCGGCTGACATCGCCGAATGCTCGGACTCGGAATGGATGAACTCAGCCTGCGGATCGCCTCTCGCGCACATTTCGGACAGCTCCTCGACGATGCTGGTCTGCGGAGTTATCGGGTAGGCGGCGATTACCTCGACGCGCGCTAACCTGACCGCATGACTGACGGCGTGATTGGCTGTTATGACTTTTTTCATTTTATCATTTCCATTCCCTAACTCCATAGTAGAAGGGGATTTAAGGATGTGTTACCTTAAACTTATTTCCTTATTGTCGTATATTTCAAGCAATATATGAAATTTGACTTCAAACTGGCAGTTTGCCCAATGCCAGTCTGCGTTTGAGGGGATATTAGTTCAACGTTGAACAGTTATAACATTGCACGATCCGGGTTTTTTATCCGTGCGGCAGAGTGTCCTCACCCTGACGGGATAAATGTCATTTTAAGGGTCTCTTTGTTATTTCTGTGAATAGCGGGAATCCAGCTGTATTCCCGGAACGAAAACCCCGTTCCAGACACCGATCTGGGATCAGTCGGTAATCTAATCTGTAAACTAAAGACTAACAACTCCGTAAAGCTAATAATTATCTCGGTTTACGTTTTTTAGAATCAGACAACAATCCTCTTACCCTTTGTTGCTCTAAAGTGAGATCTGCAATTTTACATATCTTTTGCTTTTCTGATTCTTTGGTTGTGTAATAATACATATAGTGAGCCGCGAAGTACTGAAGAAGTCTCTTTACTATTGCATTTTTATCGAAATTCTTTTTAAATAATTCATACTCTTTAAATGGAAAATTCTCGCCATAATCAATTTTTACAGCTATATCGAAAAGGTAAACCGATGGCCAATTATGTCTGGCAATTACACCTTTGTATGTTGAACTCATTTCTCGATCTCCCATACTTAAAGACATTTTTCTTATTATGCCATAAGATACTAAACTCAGTACATAAAATAATACTCGCTTCGCATAGTTCTCTTCAGCAATTTTATCAGAGAAGTTTTTATTTACCAGCCATTCTTTTACTTCCTGAACAACTGCGTCTATATTTTCAGTGAATTTACCATATATATCACTTACTGTTCTTAATCCCACCAAAATACCTGCATCGCACAAATTTATTGTTGTATCTACATTCATTGATCCAAAATATGATCTTAGTATCTGACCAATGATATCCATTACTTTAAACGCTTCATTAAGTTCCGATATATACCCTTTATGTAAACCTATTTCTTCTTCTTCTTCTTCATTGTCGTCCTTTATTTCATTTTGCTCTATTTCATCAATTAACTCTAATTGCTTGTTTCTTTCCTCAATTATATCTACTCGCTCAACAGCCAATTTCGGCACTGTATCCCATAGTTGCGAAATCAATCTAATATCGTCATCCATATGTAGTGGAGAACTTGTTTCAAAAATTTTCGATGACCGTTTCATTATTTCTTCAATTATAAAAGGGTTTTTTGTATGATGAGTCATGAACAATATAATATTCGAATATGGTTCATAATATAATTGACTTATCATTTTCTTAACACGCTCTTTTATTTCTTCTTCAGATAAATGATCAGAATAATATTTAGCAGTAAAATAGTAATTCTGGTATTTATATTTAAACGAATATTCTCCAAATTTTACACGAAGTAAACCAACATCACAAAGTCGAGATAAAAGATTTTCAAGATTATATATATATTTACTTTCACTTGTAAGACCATGTCTTATTAAATAATCAGAGTGAAATTCAGTAAACATACTCATGTTTATAGTATTAAGTTCGTGCCTTATCATTATATCAGCTAATTCTGACAAGAAAGTACTATTTACTTCGATTTCTCTTCCGACCATTTGGCCACCAAAGGCAGCTTCACCCAATGCGGTAGAGATTAGATATGAGTAATAATGCCCAAAAATACTTTGTTTGTTATCAATTGGTGTTCCTACTTCAATGAGTTGAAGTACAATAATCAGATAAAATGGTACAGATGGCACGTAGTTAGTTCCTACGAATGAGTCCATCACTCTTTTTATTGCATCATGTCGACGAAGAAATTCATTTGAAAATGGAATCAGATCGTCTGAAAGACTCAACCACTTATTGATAAATTTGCTTCTTAATGAATGACCATATTCTAAAATTTCATATTTATAAAATTCTGAATATGCTTTTACTGTATTAGCGTCAGAAATAAGTATAGAAAAGCTCAACTCAGGATTGGAGGTAACTATAATCCCGTGATAAATACGTTTCATATTTACTAACATCTTTATAACATATTGTGTTTTAATTTTCAATTCATCTACATCATCAATCAAAATTATCCATTTACTTCGATCAATTGCTTCAAGATTTATATCGGAGTTACATGAATATTGTTTTTGAAAATTATTATTGATTACTTTTTCTATGCCCTTTATATCTGCCTGCTTTATTTGTTCTCCTTTTATTAGAATTGGGCAGTATCCTTTATTATATAATAATGGGAAAATATGTTTTAGATAAGCCGATTTTCCTGCCAAGTCACTACCAGTGAGAATTATTGAAGAACCTCCTATTATACTTTCAAATACTGTGTCCAGAGACATCGGTTTCCACACTTTACCAACATCTATGACTGTGTCATCCGATGATAAATCCCTTACATTCGGGTATACAAAAATATCTTCTAAGGAAATCGTCTTTTGAGATGTATGAGAGATGCTAATTCCTAAATCACTAATTTCACGTCTAAATGTTTCAGATATAAACAAGTTAGGTATAGAATATTTTCCCCGTTGCCTGATATATTTGACGGCTGATGCAACCTCACATTGATAGGTATTCTTGTTATAGCTGAATGGATAAACTCTAAAAGTCATTTCAGAAGTATCAATTTCAATGTAATTAAAGCCTGATTGTTCATGTTCATGTTCCACCTGAGATTGCATAACATTACCATCAATGAAATGAGCTATATTCTCTTCTCCATTTGAAATGCTTTGAATATCAGAAATATGTTCATGACCGAATAAAATAATATCTGATGTGCTGGTTAATTGTTCTCTAAATGATCTATAGGAACTTTTATGATACCAATGAACCGGATGGTGACATAATGAAATAATTAGAGAAGATGGATCTTCAACTGCCATCTGTTTTTTTAGGTTAGCAGGTATGTACAATTCGCATTTCTCTTCTTTAGATGAAAGCCAAGAAGAATTATAACTATTTAACCTAACAATTCTTCCATCAACCTCAAATTCTCCTACACTTAATAATTTGTCATTATATTTGTGTACTAAACCTTTTCTTATTGTTTCTCTAAAGTTGAAATATTCTGTTTGTACTGCACAACATACATTTATAGCCTCCTTATCTATTGCCACTTCACCCTTTTCTTTGATTGCTTGTATAACAGCCTCTCTTGTTTTTCCGCTTAATAAGAAGTCACAATCATGATTCCCTGGAGCTGAAGCGACAATAATATCCTTCCCATTTGCTGTTTCAATCTCTGAAATTAAGAATTTCAAGTATGTTATGGCTCTTTCATATTCCTCTTTTTTACCTGAAAAAGCCACATCACCGGCAAGTGCAACAATTACTTTTTCACAATCAACAATAAAAGGTTTTATGGCTTCTAAAAAGTTTTGAGATTTTTGTTCAACTGGATTATTATCATTTTTGAAATGAAAATCGCTTAGATGAACTATTCCTAATTTCATTTGAAATCCTTTCTTCTTTGTTAGTTAATTCGTTACAATTTGTTTGAAAAATATTCTCTATGCCACTCCAAAGCCTCCCGATCCAGTTCAAACCGTTCCGGATTGGCGATTCGCTTGCCCTCAAAGTTATTGAAGAAGCGCTTGAGTACTGGATTCCGGATGGCTTCCTTTCGGATGTCCTCTCCCACGATCAATCGTAAACCCTCGTCGAGCGTAATATAGCCTTTATCGAACGCGCGGTCGTGAATGGCGTTCAGGCATAGTCCGTTCGACGGATTCAGTCGTTTGGTCTCGTCCTGCGACCAAGGGATGATATGACTCGCGTTCAGCAGTCCGGGTATTGCAATCCCCGTTATGGCGCATTTGTAATCGAAATTGCTCAGTACAAGCCCTCTGAAAAAATCCTGTCCGAGCCGCGCCTTGATCTCGGCTTGGGTCTCGGTTTTACGTTTACTGACTGCATCCTCTTTCGATTTTAGCAGGTCTATTTGCTTATCCACAATCGGGAACTGGCGCATGACCTTCAGGCTCGCATCGGTTAACGATTCCCAGTTATTATAAAACTCATTCCAAATCACCCCGTCCATCTTACTGCCGTGCTCCAGACCCTTGATCTGCCTTGCCTTATGCGCCGGGTCAAACCGGGCAAAGTTACACAGTTTCATCGATACGGAGGATGGGGTTCTACTTAGTATCGTCGCCGCTTTTATAATCTCAGTATGCGATGAGTTTAATCTACCAAACGGAATCTGAAAGTAGAGACTCAGAGCGTAGATCAGTTCATCTCTTGTCCAGATTTTACCTTTCACTCATGCCTCAATATACGTATCAACTTCATTCTGGATTCCCGATCATGTCGGGAATGACAATGAAGGGCGGGCACGGAGACCCACCCCACCAACAATCCCCCTTTTATCCCCCCCTACTCTGTAGGGGGGGAAGATGCCACGCTGTGCTAGAGACTAACGCTTCGCTTAGTGCGCAATGACACTCCATTATTTGTACATCTCAATTGCCGCCAAAGGGCATTCCGAAGCGCATATTCCGCATCCCTTGCAATAATCCAGATCGAACGAAAGCGCTCCGTTCTCACCGTCGCGCAACACCGCGCCGTCAGGGCAAAAAACATGGCAGTTACCGCACGAGTCGCAGCTCCCGCAGTGAAAACAACGGCTCGATTCCTTCTGTGCAGATCTGCCGGTAAAACCATACATGACCTCTGCAAAGCCGCGCTTTCTGTCCTTATGAGGAACCTCACGCTGCCGCAACCGACCCGCTCGTGAAAAATATACCGGATTTAGTTCCTCATACTCAACAGGAGTGATATTCACATAATCGAGCCTATCCATACCGGATATGTAACTCTGCGCCGAGACGGATTTGTTCGCACCGAAGCTCCATTTCTTCGGTCGAAGCCGTTTATTCAGGCGCAATTTCAGATCGATGTCTATCGCCGCTCGTTTACCCGCTCCAATTGCCTGTGCCACAGTTCGCTCATTACCTGCAAAATCACCGCCAGCCCAGATGTTCTCAAGTCCGGTGCGTCCCCATTCATCGATCATCTCTATCAATGAAAGGACGTCTCTGTCACGAGTAAACTCATCGGCATCTGGAAATTCTCCCACCGCGTCGATGACCGTATCGAGAAGTATCTCGAAATCGCTGCCGGGAACAGGTTCCGGTCTGCGCCGACCGCTGTCATCCGGCATCCCCAACCGGTTTTGAATGCAGCGCAGGTACGTTTTATCTCTTTTATTTATAGCCTTCGGGCTCACCAGGTATTTGATCTTCACTCCCTCGGCGAGAGCGGCTTCGATCTCCTCCTCGTAGGCAGGCATCTCAGATCGGGTACGCCGGTAGAGGATTGTCACCTGAGCCCCCAGCCTGAGCGCTGTTCTCGCTGCATCGAGAGCGCTGTTGCCTCCGCCGATAACTGCAACTTTCCTTCCAATATGCGGCGCCTTGCCGACAATCGCCTTCGCCAGGAAATCTATCGCTCCGATGACCACTCCCGACGATCCCCGGATACCGCTTGATCGGTGACCCGCCGCGCCGGGAGCAAGATAAACCGCGTCGAAATCCCGTCTGGTCTCGGTGAGGTTTTCGTCAAGTGAAAACGACTTCCGATTCCTGAAGACAATCCCCAGCTTACCAAGACGGGCAAGTTCCAGATCGAGTATCTTTTTCGGCAGACGGTAGTCGGGAATGCCATATCTCAGCAGTCCCCCGGATAACTCCGCTCTGTCCCATATCTCGACTCTATACCTAAGCCTTGTTAGAAGCCATGCCGCCGCCAGTCCGGACGGTCCGGAGCCGACAATGAGAATTCTTCCGTCAGGTGCATTGCTCCTGGCGATCTTCTCAGGCAGCATATTCATCTTCCCAGCCTTGTCGCCCAGGAATCTCTCCACCGAACGGATTGAGACCGGCGAGTCGAACTGCCCCCGGTTGCAGGCTGTTTCGCAGGGGTGATAGCATACTCTCCCGCAGACCGAAGGCAGCGGTTGTTCGCCAAGCAGCAGATCGACCGCTTCGTCCCAGTTCTCGTTCGCAGCAGCTTCCAGCCAGCCTTCGACGTCGTTCCCCACCGGGCATCCGGCACGGCAGGGTGGCATCTGCCTGACGTACCGCGGTGTAACGTTCCGCCACGAGCCGGTCTTGAACACGGTCGTCCTTCCCCAGGAGATCGCCACCGGCGGGATCTCATCGACCTTCATCTGCGCTACGGGCTTTGACGTCCCGTCGCGGATGTAGTCAAGGGATTTGGGGGGGATTATTTTGAATTTGGTTTTGCTCAAATAACTTAATTGTTAAATAAATGCTATCGTCGGGTATTTCTGCAGGGTGGGGACACCCTGCAGCACGAATTTTTCAAAGATGGTGGACTGGAATGTCCACCCTCCCCGAATATGCTGTCAACCGCGGAGGGTCGACAGCTTAGTACTTCCCCTTCTTCAGCAGGTTCCCTGAGATCACTAACTTCTGGATCTCGTCCGTTCCTTCGAGGATGCGCGTGATGCGGGCGTCGCGGTACATGCGCTCGATGGGGAAGTCCGTCATGTAACCCATTCCGCCGTGGATCTGAACGGCGTTATCCACCACACTGCACAACGTCTGCGATGCGGCGAATTTGCAGATTGCCGCCTCGCGGGTGAATTTTATTCCCTCGTCATACATCCAAGCGGTGCGGTAAACCATCGTATCGAGTGCGTATATCTGAGACGTCATGTCCGCTAACATCCACTTGATCGCCTGCAGTTCACCTATCGGTTTGCCGAACTGAACCCTCTCCTTTGCGTGTTTGACGGACAGGTCAAGCGCCTCCTTCGCCATGCCAAGGCACATAGCCGCCAGCGATACCCTGCCAACGTCGAGTGTCTTCATGGCTACGATGAACCCGCGATCACGCTCGCCGAGCAGATTCTCCTTCGGCACCTTGACGTTTTCGAAGAACAGATCCGTCGTATGCGACCCGCGGATGCCCATCTTACGCTCGGGCTTTCCCGTCGAGAAACCGGGCATGTCGGCTTCTATGATGAATCCCGATATGCCCCGTGTACCGGCGCCGGGTGTGGTCAGCGCGAATACCGAGTAGATGTCCGAAATCCCGCCGTTTGTGATGTAAGTCTTCTGCCCGTTGAGGATGTAATGATCGCCCTTCTCCTCGGCGACCGTGCGCATGGCGCTGGCGTCGGAACCAGCTTCTGGTTCGGTCATGCCAAAGGCGCCGAGCTTCTCGCCGCGCGCCATCGGTTTCAACCAGCGTTCCTTCTGCTCGTCGCTGCCAGCCAGGTATATAGCCATCGCGCCGATGGATACATGCCCACCGACCACAATGGCAGTTGACATGCAGCCTCTCGCTAACTCCTCGATCAGGACGCAGTAGCCGAGTTCACCCATGCCGCCGCCGTCGTATTCCTCAGGGAACGGCACGCCCAACATCCCCAATTCGGCGATCTTATTTAGTACATCTTTCGATACTTCGCCGTCCTCATCGACCTGTGCGGCGCGCGGTCGGAGTTCTTCATCGGCAAATTTCCGCGCCATCTCGCGCAGCATCTCGTGTTCTTCGGAAAATGTGAAGTTCATTATATATCCTTTATCTGCTCACCTCCCCTCCTACAGAGTAGAGCCTGTCCTCGCGAAGGCGGGGAGGGGGATAAAAGGGGGGGTTACATTAAGTGTATCCTGTTAAGTTACACTTCGTTTGAAACCTGGCAGAACAAATTAAGAGCCGCTGATTAATCACCCTTTTGCGCTTTCGCATGTCTTTCACGAATAGCCTTAGCCCTGGCAAACATCTTCTCAGCCTCCTTCGGACGCTTGGTTTCTTCAAGCATCATAGCATAATTCTCATAGCCTGACGCTAAATTCGGATGATTTGGCAAACTCTTTTCAAGAATTTTAATTCCAAGTTTATAATGCTGTTCAGCTTCCACATACTTGCCCTGTTCTCGATATAATACAGCCAGATTATTGAGCGCGTTCGCCAGCGAGGGATGTTCAGAACCAAGAGCTTTCTCTGTTATTGCAAGCGACCTTTTATACAGCAGTTCCGCTTCAGCATACTTGCTCTTGGCTTGATATAATATTGCCAGATTATTTAGTTTGATCGCCAGTTCAAAATGATCTTCCCCAAGCGCTTTCTCAATTATCTCTAGCGACCTTTTGTACAGCGGTTCTGCTTCGGCATACTTGCCCTGGGTTCGATACAGTTCTGCCAGATTATTGAGCGCGGTCGCCAGTTGGGGATGTTCAGAACCAAATGCTTTCTTTGTTATTTCAAGCGACCTCTGGTAAAGCAGTTCCGCTTCGACATACTTGCACTGGGTTTGATATAATCCTGCCAGATTATTCATCATCGCAGCCAAATGGAGATGTTTAGAGCCAAGTGCTTTCTCTGTTATCTCAAGCGCCCTCTTATACAGCGGTTCGGCTTTACCATAATTGCCCTGTATTTGATATAATAATGCCAGATTACTGAGCGTGATCGCCAGTTGGGGATGTTCAGAACCAAGCGCTTTCTTATATATTTCAAGTGACTTCCGGTACAATGGCTCTGCTTCCGCATACTTGCCTAGAGCTTTATATAATGATGCCAGATTATTGAGCGTGATACCCAGTAAGGGATGTTCAGAGCCAAGTGCTTTTACTTCTATTTCGAATGCCCTCTTGTACAGCGGTTCCGCTTCTTCATAACTGCCCAGGGTCTTATATAATAATGCCAGATTATTGAGCATGGTAGCCAGTGAGGGATGTTCAGAACCAAGCGCTATCTCTGTTATTGTAAGCGACTTCTGGTACAGCAGTTCCGCTTCGGCATACCTGCCCTGAGCGTCATATAATAATGCCAGATTACTAAGCGTGCTCGCCAGTTGGGGATGTTTAGTACCAAGCGCTTTCTCCATTATTTTAAGCGACTTTCGGTACAGTGGCTCTGCTTCCCCATACTTGCCCTGGGCTTGATATAGTCCTGCCAGATTATTCAGGCTCGCTGCCACATCGGTCGGATCGGTATCAGAATTCACTTCCCGTTTCGCCAAAACCTCCTCACCAAGCCTCACACCTTCATAATAGTCACCTGAACCGTACAGTGCCATCAACAATCTGTTTTGTATTTCAAGGTCATCCGGTCTTAATGCCATTGTCTTCTTATAATATTCTACGGCTGTTGAGTAGTTACCAGCTTTATATTCTATCTTGCCATGAGTTTCATATATCCTGTACAGTTCTGTCTCTTTCTCCTCCTCCGCTCTGGCAATTAGGTCACGCGCTTCATCGATTCTGTTCACGGTATAAGCTTTCAATGCCAGTTCATACGAGGTCGACACTTCCGGTATCTGCTTACCCAGTTCCTGAGCTAATTCAGAAACTCCACCTGATTTAAAGTCGTAACGATCTCCTTGTATTGTCTCAATTTGAACATTCTGAATCCCTATTTTCAATTCACTTTCTAAGAAACGAATAATATCCTGCTTAGGAAGTGACTTATGTTTAACAATTGAGGTTATTACTTTTGTCGAAAGATCATCCGGAGTCGTAAAGAAGTCTAACAACTTCTCTTTCTTCAACTCCGAACGTAGCGACAGAACTTTTTTCTCTTTATCACCACGATCAATAAGACCAGGTTTCCAAACGTGATTTTCCTTAATCAGGAATATTAGAGTCGGTATCTTGTGCTCTATTGCGGTTCTATATTCAAGTTCTGTAATAGATCTGTCATACCCGTCAGGTATAGTTCCGTATCTCCAGGCAAAAATACCGACGTAAATCTCACTGTCAGCAACGTCTTTAAGGCATTTATCGACAGGTCTCTCGTCGCTCGCCGTATAATCCTCCATCGCATAGTAATCACTCTCAAGACGGCGCAAAGCACTGATGACAGCTTCCCGATGGTATTCCAGATCTTCGAAAGTTGATGAAATATAGATTGACACAATAAATAATTAATTAACTTTTTTATCTAAGTGCCGCAAGGGTTCTCACCCTGCGGTTTCTGTATAGCGAGTATTTCTGCAGGGTGGGGACACCCTGCAGCACGAATGTCCGCATTATCAATGAGATTGCTTCCCCCGGCTTTCGCCAGGGTAGAGACTAACGCTTCGCTTAGTGCGCAATGACAATAAGGTGGCGGACAAGAATGAGATTGTTAAATATTCAGTTATTTGTGAAAGTTATCACTCCGGTGAAAGCCGACAACCATGGTTTAACAATAACTTGTCTGGATTCCCGCCTGCGCGGGAATGACAATAAGGTGGCGGACAGGAATGTCCGCCCTCCCCGATTCGGATGATGACTATCCCGCAAGTTTATGGCACAATCACCGAGCGCAGCGTCTTCGGATCGTTATTACGCAACAAGTCGAATGCATCGTTAATATGATCGAGGTCAAACCTGCCGGTTACCAGTTCCTTGACCCTGATCTTCCCGATGCGCACCATTTCGATAATGCGCGGATAATCGACCGGACGACAGCCGAGCGATCCGATGAGAGACTGCTCGAAAAACATCGTCTTGGCAACCGGTATCTCAGCCGGTAGATGCGTATATCCGATCACTACGCACGTCCCGCCCTTCTTAATGGTGTTGTAAGCGGCGACGATGGTCTTCGGGTTACCGATGCACTCGAAAGAGATGTCCACTCCGTCGCCAATCAACTTGCGGATGGCTTTGTCAACGCGACCTTTTTCAATCTCAGCCGGATTTATGGTCTCCAATGCACCGAACGATTTGGCAAATTCAAGCTTCTCAGGCACCAAGTCAACAGCGATTACAGATGCTCCGACAGCAGCCGCAACCTGCACGCAGTTGATTCCGACTCCTCCACAGCCAAACACCGCCACCCAATCACCGGGTTTGACTCTGGCGCGGTTGACTACAGCGTGGTAGGGCGTTGATATAGCGTCAGCTATGATCGAACCCTCAATCAATGGGACGTCTTCCGGTACTACAAGGGCATCCTTTGCGGGTGCCAGTACATATTCGGCATAAGAGCCGTCAACGTGGTTGCCGAACATCTTCATTTCGTCGCAGATGTTCTCACGTCCTATGCGGCAAGATGGGCATACTCCGCACGACAGAACAGCCGGAAGCAACACCCGGTCGTCCACATTCCACTGAGTAACGCCTTCGCCAAGTTCTGCGACCGTGCCTGATGCCTCGTGTCCCAGTATCATGGGCGGTTTCTTGAACGTCGGTACGCCGTGATCGATGTAGTGCATGTCCGTATGACATACGCCGCAAGCTGCAACCTTGACCAGTATCTCGCCAGGTCCGGGTTTCGGCGTGGGGACTTCCTCAACCTTCAAAGGCTGGTTCGGTCCGTGAAATATTGCTGCTTTCATTATACTACTCCTGTATATTGTTCAAATTCTTTCTATATCGCGTCGTTCATCCGTCAGCAGACGGATTGGCAGACAGGAATGTCCGCCCCACCGGTGATAAGTTAGATGTCAGCCCCACCCATCGCAGGCAGGGACGCCTGCGCCACGTCTGGAGGACATTCATTACTCATGGCGAAAGCTTGCGGTCGAGAGCAACCATGTTAGCCTGCTTGAAATCCTGCGTCTTGAAGAATTCAACGATATCCGGATAATCCTCGGAAACCAGGGTCGTCATCAGCTCAATCCCTGCCTTTGCCGCCAGCGCGCAGTATTCTTCGAGCATCATTGCGCCTACTCCCAATCGCTTGTACTCGGGATCGACACCGAGCGTATCGACCGACGCCACCGATTCAGGTATGCCATATTCGCCGGTGTTTGCCTCGCCCATGATATATCCGACGACCTTCTCACCCTCTACCGCAATCAGCGATATCAGCAGTTGATGATCCTCACCGAAGATACGCTCGAACTTGCGCTTGAAATAGCTGTTGCGCATAAAACCGGTTGATATGCTGTCGATCTCAATTATCGCATCCAGATCCCCTCGGCGGAGGTTTCTCAGAACGATGTTCTTCAATTCCAGCTTTTTAGCCATTCTACAACCTCTGATGTTTAATCCAATATAACGAATAGTTAGATTAAGGACTTATCTGTAAATAGCTTACATAACGTTGCATGTGAGAGAAACTTCGCGTTGTGTCAGGTCTTGGCGTGACGAAGTCATGGTGTGACCTGACGCTGTTCTACCGGTGTATCCGCATTGTGGCGGATTCGCCGACGAGAACGCCTACCCCACCAATTCGCAGGCAGGGACGCCTGCGCTACTAAAGAATATCAGCGCAGCTATATTCTGCTCATATTATTAGAACAGATCATCCATGTCATCCGATCCGGGCAGTTCTCCGAACGCCTGGAGATACGCCTGCAACAGTTCACTCTCCCGCTTGGTGTACATCGGGTCAAGCTCCCAGCGACATAAAGCCGCCTCATAACCGTCATTGAGCAGTTCACCCAAGATAGCGTTTATATTCATCGCTCCAACTATCTTCAGAGTCTTATGCTCCTCGTCTGCAAGGATAACTACCCCTTCGGCGTCCGGTATCTTCTCCAGTATTTCCGGCGTTAAACTATGCCAGGGATCCGGCGGAAGCGGTGATTTCAACAGCGCAGCCCTTAATTGACAATGCAGGCATCTCTCCGCTTCAGCGTGAGCCTGTTCCGAAGTCAGGACGCTCTCAAAAACATCCGTCATCCGAATCCGCTCCAACGGGTCGATGCGTTCCGGTACAACCCGCGAACGTGCTGCAAAGTCAATATCACGATCAAGTTTACCGGATGATTCGTAGAGCGGTTTCTCTTCTTTTAGATGACCTGTCCCGCTGAGGTATCCGTCAACCTCTGCTGCAGCCCTCCGTCCATCCGCCATCGCGTTCACGATGCTGGATGCTCCGGTGATAATATCACCGGCTGTGAAGAGACCCTCTCTCGCCTTTAGAAGTGGTTTAACCTGCTCATCAGCACACTGACCAACAGATAGGATGATCCTTGCCGCTGGGATTGTCTCGCCGATACTGTCGTCATATTCCGGATCGAAATTCCCCTGTACGTCGAAAACTCTCGTACACCTTTTCAACCTGACACCGGAGATTTTCCCATCTTCGCCGTCAAACGCTTTCACACCCCATCTGTGCATCAACAGAATGCCCTCTTCCAGCGCGTTGTCGAGTTCTTCATCGGTCGCCGGCATCTCTTCCGGCGCTTCGAGACAGACCATCGTAACTTGAGAAGCTCCCAGCCTGCGAGCGGTCATGGCAGTATCGACCGCCACGCTGCCGCCGCCGATGACGACCACCGGATCGACCATGCTCTCAAATTCTCCCAGAGCTGCTCTGCGCAATAGGCTCAGTCCGGCATCAACACCTTCCAGCTCCTCGCCCTCTATACCCAGCGAAACCGCTTTTGACAGACCGACAGCGAGGATCACCGCATCAAAACCTTCGCTGTAAAGCTGATCGATGTCCAAATTCCTCCCCAACTCAGAACAGGTGCGGATTTCGAGACCGAGATCAAATAGATATTTCAAATCACGGTCGATAACTTCCTCAGGCAGCCTGAAACGAGGAATGGCATATCGCAGCATCCCGCCGAGTTTCTCTTCCTTGTCGAACATTGTAACAGAATGACCCCAACGCAACAGATCAGCCGCGGCAGCCAGTCCCGCCGGACCTCCGCCGATGACCGCTATTCGTTTTCTACTGTCGGGCAATTTATTAATTACGGCAGGTTTGTCGCCAGCAAGATCGCTCGCATACCGTTTTACCGCACATATTGACGCAGCATTGTTGATTTCAGTGCGGCGGCAGGCATCCTCGCATGGATGAAAACAGGCATATCCGAGAACGCCGGGAAGCACGGCACGCTGGCGAATCACTTCCAGAGCATCAAATTCGCGCCCTTTTGCAATTAGTTCAAGATAAGCAGGAATGTCGATATTCAAAGGGCAGGCGGCGACACATGGCGCCTTGCCGTCAATTAACGGCTCAAGATCGGCATGATCCCTGAGAGCCCCGGTCGGGCAGACCTCAACGCAGGCACCGCAGAAACGGCAATATGCGTCTGCCAACTTGGGATCAGCGATAGTTCCAACGTAAGCGTTCCCTTCATGTAAGACCGCACCAAGGACGTCAACTCCACGCACATCGCGGCAAATCCTCACACACCGCATGCAGCCGATGCAGATCTCATAGTCGCGGACGAACAGCGGCTCGTCCATTATAACCGGAACACCGGACGGCTTGTACGCCGGAGTATCCGCCGGAATGCCGATGTATTCTGCTACTTTGCCTATCTCACAGCGTCCCAACAGTTCACAGCAACGCTCATTCTCGGCGACGTTCATGCTGCAATCCGTTCTGGCGCATCCCTCTTTCTGAGCGCAAGTGAGACAGGCGTGCGGATGATTTGCGAGTATCTTCTTCAATGAATCACGGCGCGCTGCGAGGAGATCATTACCGGTTGTGCGCACCTGCATTCCATCCACAACTCTCGTCGTGCAGGCGCGCTGCGGTTCTCCACCGTTTATCGAGACCAGGCAGAGGTTGCAGTGAGGAAAATCCTCGCCCTCCCCCCCTGCTATTGCAGGGGGGGGTAGGGGGGGGTTACCTTCATGTTCAATTCTCTTATCCCCCTGCCAGACCGCTTCCGACCAGGAGAAGGACTTGAACGGATCGAGTTCCGGGTGACTGCACAAGCCGGGGATGTAAATACCGTTCTTGAGAGCTGCCTTGCGTACCGAAAGAAAATCAGGAACGTTCAACTCCCTGTCATCAATTTTGATTGTAACCTGTTCCATTCTGTTCTCTTGCTTTCTTGATTATTGTTTAAGCTTAATGGCGGACAAGAATGAGTTCTTTGAATTATTCGGAAAAACGTGATTGTCATTCCCGTGTAGCAGTCTGTCGGAGAAAGGATTTCTGCTCGTCGTCATCCCGAAGCGTCGGGATGACGGAACAACAATAACTTAACTGGCAGACGGGGGCGTCTGC
>JABMRV010000018.1 GCA_013202285.1 bacterium
CGCCCACGGCTATTCAAAGGTCATTCCCTTCGGGAATGAATCGCTGAATATGCTGTCAGGTTATTTCGTCAGTTGACGGATTGAAACCTGACAGCAACAATATGATAAACTTGTCCAGCAAGCTGGACAGGACACCCGACGAAGTGTCGAGATTGAATCAATTTGAAACCCGATCCGCCAGCTGGCTGATCGTGCTACACGTTTGTTAAGAGACACGTTTGTGGGGAGAGAAAATCAGGAGGATCTGTTTTTTTTGTTGCTAAGAATTACGGAGAGGATTATCGAAACTGTCAGTGAAACAACAATTATTCCCAGTGACAGGTATTGGTTGATTTCAACATAATGAGCCGCCAACATTTTGAAACCGACGAAGGCAAGTATGAGAGCAACTCCATACTTCAGAAAATTGAATACTTGATCCGCATGTGACAGCAGAAAGAAGAGAGCCCGCAATCCCAAGATGGCGAAGATATTGGCGGTATAAATTATAAGTGGATCTCGTGTTATGGCAAACGCTGCAGGGATTGAATCTACGGCGAACACCACATCCGAACTCTCTATCGCCACTAACACCAGAAACATAGGCGTTGCAAAAAGTACTCCCTGACGACGAGTGAAAAATTGTTCTCCCACGAAATTCTCAGTCACGCGAAATCTTCTTCTTACCAGCATAACCAATTTGTTTTTCGTTATATCTTTATCGTCATGTTTGCTGAAAGCCATTTTATAAGCTGTGTATATCAGAAACAGACCGAAAAGGATGAGAACCGGTTCGAAGAGTTTAATTAAGGCAACTCCCAACATGATGAAGACCATTCGCAGAACCATCGCTCCGATAATCCCCCACCACAGTACACGAACCTGTCTGTGCCCCTCGACGCTGAATGCCTTGAATATCATCAGGAAGACAAACAGGTTATCGAGAGAGAGCGACCATTCCACCACGTAACAGGTCAGAAACTCCATCTGCTTTTGTTGACTAACAAAGTGCCCTATCAGAAATGAAAAACCTGTTGCGGTGAGAAGCCAGAATATAACCCATCTCAGGGCTGTTTTAGGAGGCATTCACATCTCCGCTATCAGGTCCATATCGTTCATCGAACATTCTCCCCCACTTGGTTTTGTTGAAAGCTGCCAGCGCGCAACCTCCTTTGAATCTGTACCAGATATAATCATGGTATATATATGAAGCGAAGATAAACAGGTTAACCAGCGGCGTATGGAAAAAGAGCTTCTGAATCTTCTTCAAGGGACTGAACCATAACAGATCCCCTCCAAAGCTGGCGAGGTTATCACCGACCGAGAAGTTCCACCGCTCAGAAGAAACATCATCGCCGACGAGTTCGATCTCCCGCGGATCGCCGATACCAAGTCCTTCATCATGTGCGATTCTGATATACTCGATTGAGAGCGGATCGAAACCCATCATTCGTGCAGCAACCGCATCTATGGCAACCTGGTCTCCTGAAGCGAGTATAATATCCTTCTCTTCCGGATGCATGGTTCTCGGACCGGGTCCGTTACCGGCGTGAGTCCCATCCATAACGGCGAATATCCCCGCATGAATCTCTTTTTGAATAATGAGAAGATCGACAAGAGTACGATGGATTACACTATGGTTGTAATGCCGCTTTCTATCCAACAGTCCGCCGAATGCATTTTTCATCGCTCCTGTGGTGGTTGTGTAGATATGACACTTGATCGTCGGCAGGTGGATAATATTTGTCCCAATGAATTCAGCCGGTATTCGGATGTCATCTCCATACACATGCTTCAAGGCGGGTGTCTTTCCGCGAGGTTTGTAAGTCTCCCAATTAATCTCTGATTTCTTGAAGTTATAGAGTTGTGGAATATTATATCGTTCAAAAACCGGCTGAAGCCTATTTAATCGTTCACCCTTTTCTGTATCAGTCACAACAGTATTGTTGTGGACAGCTATTATATCGTCATAACCTGCCTTCTGCAGGGTTGAAATCGTGCCTTCCAACTGCCAGGGAGTAGTGTTGGCTCCCGGAAAGAACAGGTGCCAGGAGATGTTATCTTTAATGATGGTCTGTACAGACGGATCAAGCACACTTCGGAACTCAGCGAGTTCCATCAACCGTTCGATATCGGACAGAACCGTCTCCGGCTTGGTTCTGATTGCGGCAACCCTGCTCTTCATTTCTCTATGTTCACTCCTTCATGTCGTAATAACCAGCGTTTCATATCAAGCCCTCCTCCGAAGCCGTGCAGAGTGCCATCGGCGCCGATAACCCTGTGGCAGGGAACAAGAATCGGCAGCGGATTGTTCGCCATAGCCGAGCCGACGCCTCTTACCGCACGTGGGTGCCCGGTTAGCTGTGCTAATTCACCATAACTGACTGTCTGTCCGAAAGGAATCCTTGCTGCCTCCGTCCAGATTTCTCTGAAGAAGTCTCTTCCGTCCGGTATATCCTTACCAGCCCAGGAAACAGGTTCACCTCTGAAGTACTGCTCGATAAACTCGACTGCTTCCTGAAATACCGGATCAACAGAACCATGTTTACTAACAACATTCGATGATGTATCCAAACCCTCTCTCGGCAGTTCGATGCTCACCAGTTCACCCGAACAGGCAAATAAACGCATCAGCCCGATGGGTGTCTTCAGTTCCATCATAATCAGATCAGATTCCATTTACTAACTTCTTCATCCTTTGTCCTTTTTCCTTCATCCTTCATCCTTTCTCTTTCTCACTTTCTCACTTTCACACTTTCTCACTTCTTATCCGATTGTATCCAACCGTTTGATAAACCAAAACCTTTCATTGTCTTAACTGCAGTTCGATACTCCTCGCGAGATACTGGTCGTTGCAACAGCTTATGAGTTACGGCATTGTACGCCGGGAAATACTGGCTCATCAGGCTGATGTAGGTGTCAACCGAGATCTCTTCGGCGATAAAGCGAAACACTTCATCACTTCCCGACAGTTCTCCCGGAAGAACGAGATGCCTGATGAGCAGTCCACGCTGTGCAATCCCGCTATCAGCCAACTGCAGGACACCGACCTGCCGCTGCATCTCCTTCAAAGCTTTTCTGTTATGCACACTATATTCGTCTATATTGGATAACTTTCCGGCTTCTTCATCACGACCGTATTTGGCGTCCGGCATATAGACATCGATTATTCCATCCCACAATTTCAGCATCTCAAGCGACTCATATCCGCCACAATTATAAACTATCGGGACATCCAGCCCTTTCTTAAATGCAAGGATCAAAGCCCGGTATATTGCATAAGCCTGGTGTGTTGGGGTAACAAAGTTGATATTATGTGCGCCGCGACCCTGCAGATCCAGCATCAACGCCGCCAAGACTTCGACCGTTATCGGATTACCATGACGCAGTTGGCTGATCGGATAATTCTGGCAGAACATGCAGTTCAGGTTGCAGCCGGTCATGAATATGGTTCCCGAACCATTAAATCCCGAGATCGGTGGTTCCTCACCGAAATGCAGATTTGCACTCGAATAAACCGGTTCAATCCCTGTCTTACAGGTTCCAAGCTCACCATCGAGACGGTTCACATCACATTCGCGCGGGCAGAGACGGCAGGGTTGCGTTAGATCCAGCGCCTGCTGCAGCCTCTCCTCCATCAGTTTTACTTTCGTGTTCACATTCAAATTAGCATCCGAACCGAGGTTCGGCAATCAATTTCCCTTCTTTCTACAACTGAATGGCAATTCAATAGGTGGTCTGTCTAGTCCGACAGCTACCGGATCTATCCAATTCTTATTTGCTCACTTTCTTACTTTCCAACTTTCTAAATCTCTATCTTTTGCTGCTGGTTGGAGTGTTGACCTCAATTATAAACGTCAGACTGTTAAAAATCAAGTTCTCAAATCCAAATTCATTGCTTTACATAGAAATCTGTTTTATATTACGCAATTAAGCTTATTCAAATCGTAAGTTAAAACTTATGACTTTCTAACAGATATCTTCTTAATCACGAAAAGGGAGGAGCACCTGATGAGCTACACTCAAAGGATTTTTTTCATAGCTATCCTGATAACAGGATTCTTCTGTTATGGTTCCGTAATTGCGGAAATCACAGTAGAGCCGATAGGATTGATGGAATTCATCGAGGCGGATGACACTCTTACCGTTGAATTAACCCTGTTCAACAGCGGTGAGGTGGATGTCGCCTTTGATATCGATCTCGAAGAAATCGAGGATGAGGAGGAACGACAAGGAGGTCCCCGGCGTGACGATCCGGGCGATGTTCTGGATGAATTCCAGATGCCTCGCGCACCCGGCCAGTCGCCTACTTACGCCAAGAATTGGGACACCGGTATGATGTTACTGTCGACCTACCAGGGTTTTATCGACATCGTAGATCCGGAAGAGCTCGAGGTGATTGAATCCTTCCAGCCCGGTATCGGTAACCTCGGCGACTGCTGCTGGAATGATGGTATCTATTATGTCTCCATCGGCGGTCAGAACCGTATCGCCAGGTACGACAATGATATGGAGCGACTCGATGGCGATCTGATGAGCCCTTTCAATCCTCTACAAGGAATAGCCGTCGATAACGAGAACGGATGGTTCTTCGTTGGAGAGAATTGGAATAATAACAGGATACATGTCTATGAAAATGTTGATGGCAATGAGTTCGGCGAAGAACTCGGCGTAATCGATAACTATAGACAATATATGGAAAACAACG
>JABMRV010000019.1 GCA_013202285.1 bacterium
CCTACTACGCAGGGGGGGAGTGTTTGCATCGATTCCCCCACTACTATGCAGGGAGGGATCAACCAATACCAGCAGGCTCATGTTGGAACCGGTAACAGGGTGAACCGGTAACTGCCCCGGTTCATCATAGACAGATGAATAACGATCACCCGTGAATGCGCCTTCATCTTCCTGCCGTACACTTCTATAGACCAGCTCCACTTCTGCATCGACGTTAATGTAATAACCTCTCCCCTCATCCATGTCATCCATGTTGCAGAAGTGCCAGTCCGGTATGTAGAAGTCGCCGCGCTCATCCTTGGCGATAATTAGATGATCCTCAATTCCCGAAAGAGCAATAGTTGTTTCTATCGGAAAACGCGGGTAATAAGACACGATTTGCCAGCCCTCCCGGAGCAGTATTGTATCATCCCGCAGGACGGATTCACCTCCCACAGTCAACTGAGCATCGCTACGCATCTTGAGCTGGTAGCCCTCGTTCACTGACCAACCAGAAATATTGTTGTAATCGTAAGCGGGGATGTAGAAATGACCGGCGCCGTTCTTCATCAGCAGCAGCAGATCATTTTCGACAAGTGGAGCCATCACCACCTCCACACTATCGACAAACGGCTGGATATTAAGCGAAACCAGGTTCCAGCCAATGTGCAGGTCGAGGGTGCGTGATGTGGGAACCCTACCCTCAACGACTTCCATTGTTACAGGCAGTATCTTCTGACCACCACCGCCTTCGATAACGAAGACCAGTTCACCACGGAACGCCTGCTCCGGCAAACCGCTGGCATCGAGAGTAAGGATGAACTGCTGAGAGCCATCGACTTCCAATGCGCCTGCGGAAGGCTCAATTCGGAACCATTCACGATTGCCGTCGATCTGCCAGATGCCCAGGTAATCGGGATTCTGTACGATCCCGATAAGAACCCAGCTCAGATAATCAAGCTCGTTGGTGATATGGATCCCCCCAGGACGACCACCCTCGAAGTTGAATTCAGCGACGACAATTGCATCGCTGTTTTCAAGGTTGACCTTGATGATACGAATATCGAATTCATCGTTGGCGGAGAAGACATAAAGGTTGTAACCATCGGGATCGTCACTCCAGTATGCCAGACCGTAGGTACGCAGTTCATCCGGTCTAACGACCGTTTCCACCAGGTTGCCGTTAATATCGGTTATGAAAAAATTTGAAGTGATATCCGCCGAGATGAAGACGTCATCTTCAGGATTCCAGGTTAGCGAACGATATGAAGCCGCTTCACCATCGATGGTGGCGACATGTTCGCCATCTGTGTTGTATCCATAGAGAACACCCGCATCCGCGCCCCAGACGATTTCTCCATCCCATGTGAGGTCACGCATTCCATAGCGTGATTCATGCACCTGTTCGAATTCGGTGATATACTCTCCGTCTGCATCCAGTACATAGATTAAGCTGATGTCGTCACCGTTATTGCCACTCGATACGTAAATCCTGCCGTCAGCGAAAACAACACCGTTTATGAAGTCGTCCTGGAGAACCTCCTCGAGAAACGCGGAACTGCGCAGATCCCAGGGGTCGGCGTCGGCGCCACCTGTAAGACGACGGTCAACATGATAACTGAATCCCGCATCACCGCCGTTGGACCCTTCAAATTCAATCTCTATGGAGGAGTCTGTTTCAAGCATTTCATCGATCTCGTCTAATCCGAGGATAAACTCGACGAAGAAATCGACATTGAGTTCGACATTAACAATCACAACATCGTTCTCAGGATCATTGGACCTGATGATCAACTCGGTTTCATGAATACCCCTTTCCGGGATCTGTTCGGTAGTTGTAATTGTCAGTACAGTTTCCTCATCGACCAGAACGACGCCTCCGAGTGGATCCACGGAGAGCCAGGGAGCGTCGTCATCGATGACGACTTCAAAGATCAGCCTCGCTTCACCCACATTTCCGATGGTGATAGTCGCCTCATCCTGTTGACCCGGTTCAAGGATTTCAAGCGGTATTTCAAGTGGTTCAACCGTTATTACCGGATCGCCCTCGATCCCCACACCACGCAGTTCAATTGAAATCCTTTCAATCATCATTCCTTCAGCCATCGTCCCCTGTACACGCTCGGAAACCTCTCCGGCTTCCTCAGGTGAAAAAGAGAACTCCATGACCGCCTGTTGACCGCCACCGATCTGAACCTGAAGAGGTTCGATGCTGAATACACGATTCTGCGGCGCTTCGAACATTACCATACCGTTCACATTGTTGTCATTGCGGATGGTTAACTCAACAATGCTCGTCTCTTCGACATTTGTCTCTGGGAATTCGATGCCTTCATTCAACGGCGGATCAAAATCCAAGCCCAGCGCTGCTACCAGTATGATGGCAAATGTGAAGATTACTAAAAGCCGTAAGTACTTCATAATTATCTCCTTAAAATAGCATCTTGAATGTGGAATGTATTTACACTTAATATGTTGACATGGAAATGGTAAGAATGAGAATAACTTGACGCTTTAAGTTTAAGCATTTAGAAGCTTTATGTCAAGTATTTTCTGATGGTTTACTGGAGCTGTTTCTATCTGAAAGTGGACTGATTTCGGTTGGATGAATGTCAGATGAGGCGTATGTTTTTGCGAGAAGCACGGTTGTACACAAAGTGATTCTTCGCTGAATCGGGTGGGTAAATCCCGAAGGGATTAATCCGTGAATAGCCACCGGCGTCAGCCGGTGGTGGAGAATGCAATCCAATCACAACCCCGACTTATTCGGGATTGAACAAACGGCAAGCAGGGAGAATGGAGCTGCAACCTTCACCGGGGAGTGGTAGTACTCCCCGGTTCAGATTGTAACCTGTAAATCGTTTGCTATCCGATCAATCCTGCTACGATCTGCGGGATCATGTTCGCCTGTGACAGCATGGCGATACCGGATTGCATCAGTATCTGTGCACGGATGAACTCCGACATCTCTTCAGCAATATCGGCATCACGTACCATCGATTCCGATGCGGTATCATTCTCACGACTCGCCTGCAGGTTCTTGACGGTGTACTGCAGCCGGTTGACGTACGCGCCGAGTCTCGATCTCTCAGTGTCCTTCGATTGAATGGCGGAGTCAATCGGATTGAGTGCAGCCTGAGCTGAAGCAGTTGTGAGGAGATTCAGTGCAGTAATGCCGAGGTCGGATGCCTGCATCGAATTGATAGGCACGTAGTAGTAGTCCTCACCGCTGACGTTGTAGGTCCCGATATGGAACTTCAAGCCATTGGGATTGACTGTGCTATAACTGCCATCGAGCAGATAAATACCTGCGTAGTTGGTCGTGTTTGCAATACGGGTGATTTCACTCTTCAACTGCTGAAACTCGATGTCCAGAGCTTGTCTGTCTTCTGCTGCCATTGCGCCGTTGGCTGCTTCGATCGCCAGGGCTCTCATTCGTATGAGCATTCCATTGATCCCGCCCAGCGCACCTTCAGCGGTGGAGAGAAGGTTTATGTTGTAATGCGCATTCCGTTCCGCCATAGTTAAACTGGCTATCTGAGCTCGAAACCGTTCGGATATTGCGAGCCCTGCAGGATCATCCCAGGCGGCGTTGATTCTTATTCCCGTCGATAGACGATTGACAGCGCGATCCAGATCAAGTTGAGTATTGTAGATCGCTCGCTGTGCCGTCATCGATAGGATGTTGTGGTTGATACGGGTACTCATAAATACCTCCGTTACTATTAATTAATTATTTTCAAGAATTGATTCAGATTTGCGTTTTTCAACGCTCGCCTGCTGAAACAGCTTTCTCAACAGAAAATCCGACATTGTCTCTGCCAGCTCGTTCAGATTCGTCTCAGGAACCTGATCTGATGCTTTGCCGACACCATTCGTTTTATCAAGCTGACGCCTTGCGCCTTCAAGTGTGTATCCCTCAAGATTGACCAATCGGTTAATCTTCTCGATGATTTCAACGGAGCTTCGGTCATAGCGCCGCTGGTTACCCGTAGTTCGCAACGGGACTAAGAAGCTTTCAAACTCTTTTTCCCAAAAACGGATAGTTGATTTGGGAACCCCGGTAAGAGCGTTGACTTGACTGATCGAGTATAAGGGCTCAGATGCTCCCGGATTCGGCATACACATTACCTCCTTTCGCGGGGTTGATTATTTAGAGAACGTTTTTTCTATCTTTTATATCGGCATCTTGACATCAAGCTTTAACTATTTTTATGATTATTAATAACTTTTTCATTTATTTCGTATAGCTATTGCTTGAGTTTAATTAGGGTTTTTAATACTTGAATACTAATGGATTACGCTTATACTCTGTCAATATCTTCCTCTTTAATCACTGAATACTCGCCGAATTGGTTTAGCTTATTCAGGATTAAATCGATATAAACAACGATGATTGTTTCAATTTTCTTGAAGTAGATCGGAGGATAAAGAGGAGGCGTTTTGACAGAATACCGGATTTGCTGTCAAATGGGGAGCGCCGACATTCTTGAGTTCTTTGAAATATTCCATATTGGGGACTCTATCATCATCCCAGCGAAAGCTGGGATCCAGAGAAGTTTGTTATCTAACAAC
>JABMRV010000020.1 GCA_013202285.1 bacterium
AGTTTCGTAGCCCGGATCTCTTGTAGTCCGGGATTCTATTCTCACCCTGCACCACAAGGGTACAGGCTACTAATCATTATCCGGATTAACAACAACCTCCATCAATTCAGATACTCCAACCATCGATTCGACGTTCATGACATTTAGTTTCCTGTCGATGTTTCGCAACAAACCTTTCAGTACCCTGCCAGGACCGATTTCAACAAAAAGTGGATATGGAGGAGACTCCGACAATTGAGCTTCATCCAATTCGGAAGGAAGCCCGACATAACCGAGTTCGTCTATCAACCTCCGGATGCACTCCTCCCATCTCACAGGTGAAGTAATCTGCTGTGCAAGAGTATCCCGCATTTCGTCGATGGTTCGAACGATGTCGGCGGTTGCATTGGCGACTACGGAAGTGGACCCTGAAATGATTGCCTTTTCCGGTGTGACCTCTTCACTGAGCAGTTCCCGCATCTTCACCTGAGCCGTATTCATCAACGGACTGTGCCAGGCGCCGGACACGTTGAGCATCACACATCTCTTAGCGCCTGATTGTCGAGCTGCTTCAGCCGCTTCTTTGACCGCAACCTTCTCGCCTGAGAGAATGATCTGACCGGGGCAATTCAGATTGGCGATTCCGACCCTGTCTGCACCCGTTTTATCCACAAGCTCCAGAACAAGCTCCTTTGATAGCCCTATCACTGCGACCATTGCACCGGCTGGATTTGGCGGCTTCGAGGCTTCGTTCATCCAGTTGCCGCGCCAGGTGACCAGTTTTATAGCCGTCTCGTCGCTCATGTTACCAGCCGCAACATGGGCGGAATATTCACCCAGGCTGTGACCGGCGCAGGCGACCGGCATAACGACCTCCTGATCGCTCCCTGCCGCTTCCCTGACTGCCGCCAGCGCCATCAGTGATACGGCGGTAATGGCGGGCTGGACATTATCCGTTCGCGTCAACAGCTCAGCAGGTCCGTTGAAACATAAATCAGGAATCTGTTTGAGATTATTATTTGAGCATACACGATCCATAACCTCTCTTGCAGCGATGCTGTTTTTATACAGATCCGAACCCATACCTGCATATTGCGATGCCTGCCCGGGGAAGATATATACAAGCTTTCTCGGCATATTGGTATCCTGTGTTTATAGTTTTTATCGTTATAGTGTGGTGAATGCCACATCTGGATGTAAAATAATTAAAAGCTCAACATTAAGCAAGCTTCTCTCCACCACGATTCATCACACGAGTCGACGGTTTGTACTTGTCGTTAATCAAATGGTTTGCTATATTATGCAATTATGAATAAGGTGAGTTTATAGTTGGGATTTGGTGAGATGGGTATCCTGCCCGCCTGGTGAAAGTAGCGTTCGCCTCCGAGCGGCGTTTCGCAGGCAGGGACACCTGCGCTACTGATGTAAACGGGGGGAAGTCATTCTTGCATGCGTTTCGCAGGCAGGGACGCCTGCACTACTGATGTAAATGAGGAGAAATCACTCTGAAGAAAATAATCTGGGGGCTGCTGTACCTCACGTGGGCAGTACTAATCATCGTCCTGTTCTCCGGTGTTCTCGATTCAGGCAAAGGCGAACTCCTTACTCCGGAAGATCTGCTGGGCAATGTAAACATCGACGCCGAATCAACCTGGATGGGAATCTACCTGCAGGGAAACAGGATAGGTTACATTCATTCAGAATTGGAGCCTTTGGAGGTCGGGGGTTATTCGATCAGCGAATTTTCACAGATCAACGCCGCCATGATGGGAACTCAACAGACGATGCGCATCCGCATGAACGTCACTGCTGACAGTACTCTGGCATTGACTGAGTTCGAAGGACAGATCGACGCCACGCCATATTCAACCTCATTCACCGGTGAGCTTAATGATAAGGTGCTCTCGATCAAAATATCAGCCGCCGGAAAAGTAACCGAACGGTTCTTCCCCGCTCCCGAGCCAATTTATCTCAGCCAGGTTATCAAACCGTTGCTGCAATCGGGTAAACTCGACGAGGGCGATTCACTTAAATTAGCGGGATTTGATCCGGTATCAATGCAGATGCAGGACATGATAGTAATTGGCAGAGGTCGTGAAAGACGGATGTTCAAGGGTCAGGAGATCATTGTACGCAAGCTGATTACCCGAATGGCTGGTCTCGAAAGCACGATTTTTGTGGACAGTGATGGCAATACACTTGAAGAGCATGGACCGATGGGAATAATGATGCGGCGTGAGGAGATGGAACAGGCTTTAGAGATTGAAGGAGGCGGTGGTGGAGTCGATTTCCTGGCGATCTATGCCGTTGAGCCTGAAGGGACGATAAAAGCGCCACGCAGGACTATACGTGCTCTCTTCAGAGTTACCAACGTTTCACTCGATCAGGCAGTTACCGCCAGTGACCGGCAGCAAATCATCGACAGAAGTGAGGGAATAATTGAAGTGCTGCTGGATTCAAACCCGGGTAATATATCTGAACAGGATTATAAAACATTTTCATCCGATGCCCCGTTTATCGAGAGTCGTGATTCTCGAATTCGCCTGGCATCAGCGGAAGCCATGCGAGACGGAACAAGCCGACTCGACAGCCTGCAGCGTCTGACCTCCTGGGTATTCAGGACGGTCGATAAAAAACCGTCTGCAGGTCTGCCTTCTGCCTTAGCGGTTTTGAAGATGAAGCAGGGTGACTGCAACGAACATTCGGTTCTGTTCACAGCACTGGCGCGATCAGCAGGCATTCCAACTCGCATTCAGCTTGGTCTCGTCTATCAGTCCAGGAAATTTTATTACCATGCCTGGACTGCAGCATGGGTGGAGGACAGGTGGGTGGAATTCGAACCAACCTTCGGGCTGGAGACCGCCGATGCTGCGAGAATCGCACTGGCAACTGGTGATCTTAGAAATTCTATTGAATTAGCGGGAGCGATCGGCAGGATAGAAATCGAGATACTCGAAGTTGAACAGGAAAATTAAACGATGACCAAACCGATGAAATTACAGGGACGCACAAGAGTAATACCTGTTGCCAATGTCGATACCGACATGATATTCCATAACCGCTATCTTCATATAACTGACCGCGTCGAGATGGCGCCATATATCTTCGACAACCTTAAAGGCTGGGAGAACTTTCCTGCTGAAGCTCAGGAAGGCGACATCCTCATCGTCGGGCATAATTTCGGTTGCGGTTCGTCGCGGCAGCAGGCGGTCGATGGCTTTCTTGCGCTGGGAGTCAGTGCACTTATCGGCGAATCGTTCGGCGCAATATACAAGCGAAATGCCATTAATGCCGGCCTGCCTCTGATAGAATGTACGGGTGTTCTCAAAGCGGAGATAAAGGACAGGGACGTAATTATGCTCGACCTTGAGACCGGAACTATTTCCGGTCGAAACGGTACAACACTAATAACAGGCAAGCCGCTCTCAAAGGTTCAGACAGACATCTACTTCTCCGGCGGACTGCTCGAACTGACACGATGATCATTTGATTACTACACAGGCAGGGATCAGTCGGCAGACTGACGGCACTAAAACACAAATATAATAATAATGGCGAGAAGAGAATGGGTAAATACACAGTAGTAATTATTATAGGTATAGCTCTGATCGTTGCTGTGTTAGTCCTTAATCGTGCTCTTCAGCGCGGTCCAGATGAGAGTTCCATTACCTATCAGAAAGCCCGGAAAGTCCAAACCGGTGAGATAATCGAACCGGAAATGGTCAAGGTGACGATTGGTGACAGCCTCTATCACAACCCGAGTTGCGACTGGATAGGACATGGGGCGAAAAAAATGACGCTTGAGAACGCCATTAAGCGCGGTTTTTGTCCCTGTTCGCAATGTATCGAAGAGGAAGATTAGCGATTCCTCGTTATATCAGTGGGATTGATAATTCAACCTTCAAGCGGGTAACAGCACATTACGGTCGCAAATCCGGGGTATCATGACGAAATACATTATTCTAATTGTGGTGGGAGCGGTACTAATCTTCATCATTATTCTCCTGAATCATCAAATTAAGGGAACGTTCAGAAAGATTGAAGTGATGAAGGCTGTTAAGGTGAAAGTAGTAACAGCAGACGGATTTGAACCCGAAATCGTAGTTGTATCAATGGAAGACAGCCTGTATCACCTGCCTCGTTGTGGCTGGAAAGGATACAACCCGGTGTATATGCTTCCTGACAGCGTTGTTGTAAAAGGTTTCTCACCCTGTCCGCATTGCTTCCTGGATGAGTGAAACTTGAGTCAGGAACTGTTAAGAAACCTGGGATAGGCAATCATTAAAGTATCAACACATCGTTAGATAGTACACAATTACCCAACAGCAGGTATCCGGAGAACGTATATTTATTAGCAGGTTTGGATAAGCTCTGGATGCGCTGAACACTGATTGATTGTAAAGAAGAAAATATGAGAAATTTACAAACACGAAGAATATGCCTGACCGGATTAATATCCATTGCACTGGTTACACTGCTTTTCTGGTCACCACATGTTAATCCTCCCGGAGCAACTTTTGCCGTCGATTGGAACGATGAGCAATACCTAACTTTGCTCAACGAATGCACAACGGGTGTTGCATCCGGCGCAGCAACTCCGGACGGCAAACCCCTACTCTGGAAAAATCGCGATATAAGCAGAGCCGATCAGGAATTCCAGTATGTCGATGACGGTCGAATCCCTTTTATTTCAATTACCTACCGGGATGAGAACGATGAGTATTACGGTGGCATAAACGCAGCCGGTTTTGCGCTAGAGAACTCGAATTCATACAATCTGGAAGGCGGTCCCTACCGCAATGGATGGGGCAGCGGTGACGACGATGGTGAGATCCACATGCTGGCGCTGTCCACATGCCGGACGGTCGATGATTTCGAAGCAATTCTTGACTCGACCGATGTAGATGGCAGGACGCTCAACAGTAATTACGGAGCATTCGACGCCTTCGGTGGAGTTGCCATGTTTGAAACCGGTGGATACAGCTACACACGAATCGACGCCATAGACACACCTGACGGGTTCATAGTCCGCTCGAACTACAGCTATTCAGGTCGCAATCTGAACAATCGCATGAATTACTGGGGACCACATCGCCATGACCGCGGTTATCACCTGTGGAAGAAAGCAAAAGATGAAAACAACCTCACGCCGCGATACATCTTCCAGCAGGTGGTTCGTGATCTCACTATAGATGGTGTTGATCCTTACCCACTGCCGTTTGACGGCTACGTTGAAGGCTCGAGTTACGGATGCATTCCAAATGGTGAAGCTATCTGCAGATCGACGTCGAAGGGTATCCTGGTAGCACAGGGAGTACGTTCCGGTGAACGACCCGATGACGGTATCCTGTGGGCTATGGTGGGTAACCAGCTTGCAACCATAGCAACCCCGCTCTGGGTCAGAGCCGGTTCTGTACCTGTCGAATACGATTCGGACGCTGGGAGTCGTATATGTACCCGCGGTCAGCAGATAGCCGAATGGGTCTATGATGAAAACCGTGATGTTGACACCTGGAAGCTCATGAATCCGCAGGGAACCGGTATCTGGGATTACACACTCGACCTCGAAAACATGGTTTTCGACAGAGTCCATGATTTCATCAACTCACACTCCTACGATCTCGATCGGCTCGAAGCTTTCCAGAACATCATCGCCCGTCAGATTGCCGATTCACTCATAGCATGGCATCCCGTTTACGAGGTGACCGAAAGACTTGAGGCTGTCTTCGAAGATAATAACATTCACCTGATATGGGGTGAAAACCTGAACATGGAACAGATGGTGGATGAAGACCCCCCGCGTGGATACAATGTATTTCGCAGCCATGAACCATTCCGCGAAGGCGAGCGGGGCGAACTTCTCGGCTTCACTGAAGAAGCAACATTCACAGATCGAAACCTGCCTGATGGAGCGGCTTTCTACCGTGTTGAAATAGTATTCTAATAACCTATCCTGAAAACCCGCCTGGAAACTTTAAGTTCAACGGCTATTAAGTTCTTTAACTGCTAAGACGATGGATTGGCAGACAGGAATGTCTGCCCCACCAATTGTCGGACAAGAATGTCCGCCCTCCCAATTCGATGTGGCGAGACTCGATAATAACGTTATTCCGATAAATCGTTGCGAATCGATCATAAATTCCCTAAATTTGCAACAACCTGAAAACTGCTATTTCATTAATCGCGGTTATTGATCGAAACACCAGTGAACAGATGCACTCCGGCTTCAAGCATAATATAACTCTTCTCTCCATTGTTGTTTCCACACTCTGTCTGATCCTGCCATCGTCCACGAACAGGATCCGAACCGATCAGGCTGGAAACTTCCCTTACTTCGGCGAAAGTGAGATTGAATTCAACGAGTGCACTACAGGGGTTGCCTCCGGCAGCGCCACTCCGGACGGCAGACCGCTCCTCTGGAAAAATCGTGACTGCGGCGAATCCCGCCAGGAATATCACTATGTCGATGACGGGCAGATACCTTTCATCGGATTAACTTACGCCGAAGAGATCGACAAGTATTTCGCCGGTACTAACGCTGCCGGTTTCGGAATCGAGAACTCGGTGGCTTACAATCTCGATTTCGAAGCCGGTTACGAAGCCGGTCAGATTATGAAACTTGCCCTGTCAACATGTAGAACTGTCGATGATTTTGAGGCGATGCTCGATTCGACCAACGACCCCGGCAGATTGGACTGCTCCAACTTCGGCGTTATTGATTCATTAGGAGGGGCGACCATCTTCGAAGCAGGTCGCTGGAATTACACTCGCTTCGACGCCGACGAAACCGAAGACGGCTTTCTCATTCGATCCAATTTCGCTCTCAGCGGAGACGAACAACCGATAAACGATTTTATCGGACTGCACCGCTACGAGTACGCTTCAGAACTTTGGAAACATGCTGCAGAGCAAGGCGAATTGACTCCACGCTTCATTTACCGGAATGTCGTGAGAAATCTCAGCCAACCCGATTTCGATCCGGGACCACTGCCATTGCAGGATTATTATGACAACAACCCATTCGGCTGTCTGCCGAACGACATGTCCATCTGTCGCTCAAGTACGCGTTCGGTCTTTATTGCTCAGGGGGTACGGGACGGTGATCGTCCTGATATCGTCGTCATCTGGGCAATGGTCGGTTCGCCGTTATCCAGCATCGTTACTCCGCTCTGGGTACGAGCGGGTTCCGTACCGGCAGAATACGACGGCGACGGGAACAGCCGTATCTGCGAGATTGCCGGGGATATACAGGATTGGATCTATGTGATGGGTGATCTCGGTTTGACAGTCGATACATGGCGGTTGGTAAACCATAATGCAACCGGTTTCTGGGATTTCATCCTGCCCATTGAGGATATGATTTTCAACAGAACCGAACGTTTTCTGAGTTCCCAGGACTTTAACTATGATCTCCTTGAAACGTTCCAGGAAGAAGTTGCTCAACAGGCTGCCGATTCGCTTGAAGCCTGGCGTCCAGCTTTTGCAGTTACCGAGAATTTCACCCTCGATTACAATAACAACAACCTCATTTTACTGTGGGATGAAAGAGGAGGCGAGCTTTTTCGTGGGGAATCCCCACGCGGTTACTCTGTCTATCGTAGTTCTCATCCCTTCCGCGAAGGCGATAGCGGCTCCCGGTTGGGATTCACCGAGAATAGACTGTTCATAGACCAGGATCCTCCTTCAAATAGAGCATTCTACCGTGTTGAGGCGGTTTATTAATAGCACGGACTTCACCACTTTCCACACCATGCATTGTTGCAATATCAGATAAAATCAATTATCTTGTACGTTATTGTGAGTCGATATTAATCCCCGGATTTTCATTAAATTTACAAAATAATGTAAATGATAGATCGGACACATACCACCGCTGCACTTCTAATTACTTTATTCTCAGTAATCTATCTACTTATCCCTGCTGATATAAATCAGTATGTAACTGATGATATCTCCCTTTTGACCATCGGTGAGACACGTTTTATTGAGGATTTGAGTGAATGCACTACCGGTCTGGCGTCCGGATTAGCCACACCCGACGGCAGACCGCTTCTCTGGAAGAATCGTGATGTCGGTACCTGGGGTCAGGAGTATCATTACGTCGATCACGGCGGTATCCCTTTCATCGGTCTGACGTACGAAAACGATATAGATGATTACTATGCCGGTATAAATGCCGCCGGATTTGCCATCGAAAACTCTGATGCCCATAACCTTCCCGGCAGGAATCCAGGTGCGAACGGTTGGGGCGGAGATCCGGACGATGGTGAGACAATGTCGCTGGCGCTCTCTACCTGCAGGACGGTCGATGATTTCCAGGACATCCTTGATTCGCTGAACGATGAGAATATCGGTCGCACAGATGATTTCAACTATGGAACATTCGACGCATTTGGCGGCGCAGCGATGTTCGAATGCGACGGTTACACTTATACACGGTACGACGCGGCAGACGAAGAAGACGGCTTCCTGATAAGGGCAAACTTCGCCTTTTCCGGCGATGACACCGCTGGGACCGATTATGTAGCTGGAGTTCACCGCCATGATCGCTCGTTGATGCTCTGGAAAGAAGCGGTGGACAACGGCAGTCTCACGCCTCATTATATCTACCAGGTTAGCGTCCGGGATCTCACTTCGCGCGAATGCAATGCTTCAACACTGCCTTATGAGGACTATTACGATGAAGGGTGGAGGGTCTGGCCCTATGGTATTGTACCCAACTCGACCACCGTCAACCGTTATCGTACACGTTCCGTTTTCGTGGGTCAGGGCGTAGCTGAAGGTGATCCACCTGCTGACGCGGTCATCTGGGCGATGACTGGAAATCCGATCGGCAGTATCTTCACGCCGTTGTGGGTTCGTGCCGGTTCGGTTCCGGAGGAATACGACGCAGACTTCAGCCGCATCTGTCTTCTGGCGCATGATCTTAAGAACTGGGTATGCGAATTACAGCTTGGCGTGGACACTTGGCGGTTATGCAACCCCGATGGAAATGGGGTGTATGATTACCTCCTGCCTTTAGAAACCAACTTATACAACAGGACGATTCGTTTCCTGAATTCACCGAACTTCAGTTACGATCAATTAGAGGTTTTCCAGAACATAGCTGCCCGACAGGCTGCCGACTCAATCGCCGCCTGGCGTCCATTCTATCATGTAACGGAAGCATTTGAAGCCATCTACGAGGATAACAACCTCGTTCTCATCTGGGAGGAGAATGAGGAGGAACGGTTCGGCAGGTTTATCCCGCGGGGTTATGACATCTACAGAAGTTCAGATCCGTTCCGTGAAGGCGAGCGCGGCGAGTTGCTGGCATCGGTCGAGGGAACACGGTTCACAGATCACGATGCTCCCTCTGGAGGAGCTTATTATCGAATTGAAGTTCTCTTTTAATCCTTCCTTACACCCACCGAAAGAATTTCAACAAAAACTAATTAACGCTTCACCCACAGCAGAACAATCCCAGTCATCAACAATATCAGAGCTATAACCGAAACACCTCTTAGTCTCTTCGCTACCTTCAGAAACACTGCTTCGTAGGGTGTTGATGCGGAGATTACCAGTTCCATATCTTCCAGATACGGCAGAGGCTGGCGGGTGTACTCTGCAATGTCAGCATAGATACTCTCGGCGGAAGCCTCTCCAAGGGTATAGATTTTATCATCGCCGCGCACAATCTCGACTATCAGGGAGCTCCCCTCAACCTCAAATTTTTTCAGCGCATCGGGAGTCTCGGGAGCTGAAAACCTGAGAGATGACCTGACATACCACCTAAAAACCGACTCCTTCACCGCCTTTTCAATAATCTGCGGAAGATAGGTTGTCAACGAGTCTGTATCTATATATCCCCAATTGAAACTTATATTCTCACCGAACGGTTTCGGGCAAAAAAACGCCTTACCGTCATGTCCAGCTATCTTAATCCTTCCCCTTGCCTGGCGTTTTAGTTTTTTCTTCAACTTGTCCAGCATCTCGGGCGTAACCTGATCGATAACCGGTTTCATGACAAGGTCTTCCCCGGCAAGGAAACCCCATCCTGACCTGGAGACATTATTAAAAGGTGAAGCCGGTTGCACGATAAGTGTATCGCCATCAAAACCCGGCAGAGAGTAATCTTCGTTCGGGAGGGCACCAAATCCAAAATCGCCGACGAGTTCACTGAAAATATGCATCTGCAGCAGGCGTGCGGTGGTTTTGTAGTTGATGCTGTTATCCTCCGTGAGGGCGACGATAAAGATGTAGTTAGATGCAAAAACGATAATCAAGACAATAATAGAAACCAGCAGGAACGGAATTGAGATCCAGCGGGCGTTGCGCCTCAACCAGTTGGGACGATCTTTATCCATAAGGATTTTCTCCTATCAGTTAAATAAACTCCATTATTCATGAAAACCTTCCCCGATAGTGTAAATATAAACAAGAAATAAACATATCCAAATATTTGATATTATATTCTGAGTGGAAAATGTTGTGCCGCAGGGTGTCCGCACCCTGCGGTGCAAAATTATGTATTAAGCTACGGGGTGGGGACACCCCGCAGCACGCGTGTTGATCTTAATATTATATTCTGAGTGGAACTAAAGTCCGATAAATGCATTTAACTTCTAAAGCAGGAATCAAAATTTTTTGCGACCGAAAGGTCTGCAATCAATATTCAAATCTCAGGAGGATTTATGAATCCAGTTGTTAAGCGCTGGTGGCTCGTTTTATTAACCGCCATATTTGCGGTATCAGGTCTCACCTTCACAAACGCCCTGGCTGAGGAAGAGGAGGAGATCGAGGTTATTATCACCGATGAACCGGGCGACAAGGCTTTTCTGGGGATCTACCCCTCCGATCTCAGCGAGGACAAAGGTGAAGACGGTGTTCTCATCGAGGAAGTTGTTGAGGACGGTCCCGCCCAGGAAGCCGGGATAAAAGCCGGTGACATAATCGTCAAGTTGGGTGACAACAAGGTTACCACAACTAAAGAACTCCGTAAAGTTCTTGGAGATCTCAAACCGGGTGACGACCTCGCAATTGTCGTAGTTAGAGAGGAAGAAGAGCTTGATTTCAAGGTGATCCTGGACCAACACCCCAAGGAAGCTTTCATCCTTAAATCGCCGGAATTCCACACTCTTGAAGCTGAGAAGTGTGCTTTCCTGGGCGTCGAAACCGAAACACTCGAAGGACAGCTCGCCAAGTATTTCGATGTTAAGTACGGCGCTCTCGTTGAAGAGGT
Source organism: bacterium (assembly GCA_013202285.1). Classification (GTDB taxonomy): domain Bacteria; phylum Electryoneota; class AABM5-125-24; order Hatepunaeales; family Hatepunaeaceae; genus JABMRV01. The sequence goes on from JABMRV010000020.1 coordinate 11,201, forward strand.
TGGAGAGGATACTCCAGCCGAGAAGGCGGGTATCAAAGCCGGTGACGTGATCGTTAAGATCGACGACGATGATATCGAATCTACCAGGGGTCTTGTGAGAGTAATACGTTCACATGATCCGGAAACCAAAGTCACAGTGAAGGTCATACGCAAAGGCAAGAAAAAGAAATTCAAGGCAACACTTGCTGAGAAAAGCTTTAGCGGTTCTGGCAAGATGTTTAAGAAAACTATGATTTTCTGTGATGACGATGACGACATCCTTGACTTTCACAAATTCATTCCTGACAACCTGGAGTGCGATATTAAGGAAGCCGTCCAAAAAGCTGTCAAATGCATTAAGATTCAAACAAGAGAAGGTTGTGGAGATATGCAGGAGCAGATGGAGGAGTTGGAAGAGGAAATGAAACGACTTAATGAAGAGATGAAAGAGCTGAAGGAAGCAAAGTAGAACCAAAAAAGGAAATGATCGATTCGGTGAATTACTGGATGGACACCGCTCTCGCTGAAGCCCGTGAAGCATTCAGGCAGAAGGAAGTTCCCGTGGGAGCGGTTGTCGTCTTGGACGGAGTATTACTCGGCAAGGGCTTCAACCGGACTCGCTCCCTGGCGGATCCAACCGCGCATGCCGAGATCATTGCGATAACGGCAGCCTGCCAGGCAATCGGTTCTGAGCGCTTGAAGGATGCCGACATCTATGTAACACTGGAACCTTGTGTAATGTGCGCTGGAGCGATAGTACTCGCACGTATCTCAAGGCTGTATTTCGGAGTGCATGATCAAAAGGCTGGTGGCTGTGGGTCGGTTTTCGACATCGTCCGCGAACCGAGACTGAACCATCTCGTCGAAGTTTATCCGGGGATTCACGCCGATGAAGCACATATCCTGTTGGATGAGTTTTTCAAGGAACTAAGAGATAAGAATGAGAATTCATCCAGCCAGTGTTGAGTGCCATATCCTGATGGGTGGACTGGACAGGTTTACGAAATTTCAGGCTTCCTCCATCGATAAGAGTATCACCGCAGCAAGAGCCAACAGCACAGCTATTCCCTTCCGCATACTCCAATGCTCGCCCAGGAAAAGAACACCGACCAGAAACACTCCTACTACGTAGAGCGAAGTGACCGGGATAATGACACTGATCGGACCTTTGCTCACAGCCATGTAGAAGAATATCGCACCGAAAACGCCTGCGGATCCGGCAATCAATCCCGTCAGGTGCGCTCCGTCCATCTTCAGCTTAAAACCGGACGGAGCTATTAAAGCCATGATAAATATCGCTGCAAATCCAGATAATACTTCGAGCCTTGCCCAGTCTATCTTCTGGAGAGCTAATTTCACGACTATCCCCCATATCGTCCACCCTATGGTGGAGAAAATCATTAATGTTTTCCAGTGCATGATAACCTCAGAAAAACTGTATTTTTTGGAAATTGTGAGCAGGATCATGGTTTTACATCGTAACCATGTTTATTATAGAAAATATACAAGAATTATCGTCTTCAGATCAGTAAAATACTCGAAAAACTTATCAAAGATGAATTATTCATTATCTGTAATGTCTTATCAGGGTGTTTACAATAATATTTCATGACTTTACCTAAAAAGCACATTCTCTGGGTCGATGACGAGATCGACCTGCTCCGTTCGCATATCCTCTATCTTGGAGAACGAGGTTATGAGATTACAAAGGCGACTAACGGGCTCGACGCCCTGGAGTTGATCCGCAATGAACAATTTGACCTGGCGTTGATCGACGAGATGATGCCGGTGATGAGCGGGCTTGAACTGTTACGAAAGCTGAAAGAGCTGCGCCCCGAACTTCCAGCTGTGATGGTTACAAAAAACGAGGCTGAGGAACTGATGGAGCAGGCTATCGGCGCGCATATCGACGGCTATCTCACCAAACCGGTCAACCCGTCGCAGGTCCTGTCGGTTCTCAAGGGAATCATTGACAAACGCAAAATTTCTCAAGACCAACTGTCGCAACGATGGGCTGAAGGTTTTGCCGAGCTTTCCCGTCTGATCGATGAGGATCTCGACGCCGACGGATGGCAGAACCTGCATAACCGCATCTGCGCCTGGGAAATTGAACTGGACGGATTGGGTGATGTTGAACTCCAGGAAATGCTGCGTCAGGTACGTCTCGAAGCTGATCGGAGATTCGCCCGATGGATAGAGAAGATATATCCCCTCTGGATCGGATCACCGCCGGAATCCCGTCCGTTGCTCTCCATGAGCGTTGTTGATAAATGGCTGCTGCCGCTGCTGGAGGACAAAAAACCGGTTTTGTTCCTCGTTGTTGACTGCCTCAGACTCGACCAGTGGCTGACGTTGGAACCACTACTCACCGAGTATTTCGAGATCGAACGCGAGCACTATTTCTCAATTTTACCCACGGCAACGCCTTATTCGCGCAATGCTATATTCAGCGGATTTCTCCCCTCGGAAATTGAGCGACTCCATCCGGATCTCTGGTCGCGCGGTGATGAAGATGAAGCTTCATCCAACCGTTTCGAACGACAGTTCCTCGAAGAGCTGTTAGAACGCCGCGGAGTGAAACTCCAGCCGGGAATGCGTTATATCAAGGTACTCGAACAGGAAGAGGCAGCCGAATTTGAGCGGCGTGTCAAGGATTACCTGCATACTCCCCTGACGGCAATGGTCTATAATTTCGTCGATATCCTGCTCCACACGAGGCAATCGGTCGAAGTGCTTAAGGAGATGCTGCCCGACGAGGCTGCGTTCCGGTCGGTAACAGCGGTATGGTTCAAGCATTCTTCACTGTTTCGCATCATCCAGGCTTACGGCGAGATCGGCGGTACAATACTGATGACGTCCGATCACGGCTCTATGATCGGTCGTCGGGGAACGAAGGTTATAGGCGACAGGCAGACTTCGACCAGTCTTAGATACAAGCACGGTCGCAACCTGAAATGCGACAATCGTCATGCTATAAGGATAAAAGAACCTTTGAAATGGGGTTTACCGCAACGGGGAGTTAATACTGAATATCTCCTTTCAAAAGAAGACTACTTCTTCGTCTATCCGACCAACTATCATAAATACCTGGAGATATACAGAGGCAGTTTTCAGCACGGAGGAATTTCACTCGATGAAATGGTGCTGCCGGTTGTTACGCTGAGAGGAAAGAGGTAACAGTTCGTAGGGGTTGAAAATGTTCAACCCTTACATAGCCAGCTAATGAGCCAGCAAACCGATCCCGAGGGTAAGAATACTCGTACCCTCCTCTGAAGTAAATATATAATGATAACGCACCAGCGGTTCGATCCTGTTGATGATGTCCATTGAGAAACCTATGGAGATACCTGCCGTCAACTCCTCCTTACTTTCCAGATATATTTCGCGATTCAAAGCCACAGATCCCTGTTCAAAATATCCCTTGACATACACGTCCGGACGACTTATGTAAAATATCCCGATCCCAGCTTCTACACGGATCGAACCAGTCTGTCCGGGAAGCATCGCTAACCGGTATGATGCAATACCGGAAAGCTCGCCGATTGAGTTCCATCCTTCGCGTTTCTCTACTTCGAAATCACGTTCACCGATCTGCAGGAGTTCCTTGGCGTTAAGGGGCAAATAATGATAACCGATGCGCGCGCCATAACGGAGGTTGTCAATGGTGGGCGCCTGTTGGAAGTAATCGAGTTCGACCATAAATCCGGCTTTCCAGGTTTCCGCCGTACTACCGACCGGCTGTGATAGCCCACCGCGTGGTATAAAGGGCAGTTTCTCAGCTGACGCTTCCTGTATTACGAGAGCTGTAACCATTACCGTGGCAATAAATACCTTGATTCGGATCATTTTAACCTCTTTTCAGACTAACCAGATAATGTCTGGAAGATTCAACGATATTTGAGTGTATTTACCATTATTGAAAGACTTATTTACTGTCTAAAATCCCGAAGGGATTAATCCGTGAATAGCCACCGGCGTTAGCCGGTGGAATAGATGTATCCCAATCAACAATCCGCCGCGGCGGATTGAATAAACGGGAATTTCATAGCTATGTTTTGTTCGACCCCTTCAGGGTCGTGTACAATTTTACAACCATTTACGTGGGCGTTAGCCCCCCGCGATTAAAAGGTCATTACC
>JABMRV010000138.1 GCA_013202285.1 bacterium
CGCAGGCGGGAATCAGACAAGTTTTTTCTATTTCGTGGATTCCGGCTTTCGCCGGAACGACGATATAATTTAATATGCATTAGATCCTGAACTTCTTCAACATCCCTTCACACACCATCAAACCCGTTTAAACATCAAATCCACTTGATTTTCGGTTACATAAATGAATATATTTAGCGTTATGCTGAATTCAATGCAAATTCATCAACTGGTCTGAGTCGATGGATCCGGGCGATAAAGGAATCCTGAGACGTTTCGGTGGATACTTCCGACCGTTCCGCTTCCGAATCAGTCTGTCGTTGTCGGCAGCGGTACTGGTAGCGCTGTCCGATACAGCAATAGCGCTTGTCGGAAAGCTGGTCACCGACCTCTTCAGTGGAATCACCTATTCGGTATCGGGCGGTAAACCGATCGACATCCATTTCTCCCACGAGATTTTCAGCCGCCGGCTGTATGATTTCCACATCTCAGGAGCGTCAGGCGTCATACAGATGTTGTGGATCATCGCCCTGAGTACACTGGCGATTATCTTCCTGAAGGGAGCGTTTCACTTCCTCAAGGAATACCTGATGTGGGGGGTGACACATCGCATCGTCATGAAGTTGAAGCAGCAACTGTTTCGGCAGATAGTTCATTTCCCGCTCGCTTTTTTCGACCGTGAGAAATCAGGTGATCTGGTCTCACGTGTCACCTACGACGTTACCCAGATAGAGAATTCGATTCGGTCGGTCATCATCCTCGTCAAATCGGTTGTTTATGCCCTGATATTTATAACAGCGATGTTCCTGATGGAATGGTCATTGACACTCTTTGTCCTGGCGGTCTTCCCGATCTCCGCGATCATTATCAAACTCTTCGGAGACCGGATCCGGAAGATCAGCCGCAGCGTATCGCTGAATGTTGCCGATTACACGGCATTCCTGGCGGAAGCCATCGGTGGAGCGAAGATAATCAAAGCTTTTGGCAGGGAAAAAGCCAAGCAGGAGACATTCGACGGCAAGGTGCGGGACAATTACCGTTTCAATATGAAGATCGCTCGTTTGGCAACGCTGCATTCACCGGCTCAGGACATCTTCTCGTCCATCGGTATGGCTGGTGTTGTTATCTTCTGTGGTTATCGTCTCCTCTATGGCGGGATGACCTTCGGAAACCTGACCGGCTTTATACTGCTGCTGGTCAATGCCTACAAGCCGATCAAGTCGATCGGAGAAGCCAACGTGGTTCTGCAGCGTGCCCTCGCTTCAGGCAGGCGGATTTTCAACCTTATCGATCAACCGGACGAAAGTGAAGTCATCGCCTCTGGTTCGATGAAACCAACTGAGGTAAACGGTCAAATCGAATTCAAGGATGTAAATTTCAGCTACAAAGAGGATATACCGGTACTGCAGGGCATCGACCTCAACATCAGCGCCGGTGAAACCATCGCACTGGTGGGTCCCTCCGGAGGGGGTAAATCCACCCTGGTAAGTCTCATCCCCAGATTCTACCCGTTAAAGCAAGGAACCATTGAGCTTGACGGGCTTGACATCTCTGAAATCGACATGGCTCACCTGCGCGATCAGATAGCGGTTGTACCGCAGGAGACGATACTGTTCTCCGGTTCAATCGAGGAGAACATCCGTTTCGGCAGACCGGATGCTCGCGGGAAAGAGGTCATCGAAGCCGCGCAGGCAGCCAACGCTCACGATTTTATCGAGAAACTGCCGGGCGCTTACGGCGCCGAAGTCGGCGAACGGGGAGTTCAACTATCCGGCGGTCAACGGCAGCGTATTGCACTGGCGAGAGCCATTCTGCGCGATCCGAGGATACTTCTGCTCGATGAGGCAACCTCGGCGCTGGACAGTGAATCAGAGCGATTGATACAGGAGGCTTTGGAGCGGTTTCGCAAGAACCGTACTACTATTATCATCGCTCACCGGTTGTCCACAGTACAGAATGCAGACAGAATAGCCGTCATTGTCGAAGGAAGGCTGGTTGAAATCGGTCCGCATCAGGAATTATATAACAAGGGCGGCATTTACCGAAAACTGTGCGACCAGCAGTTCGGCGTTTGATGTTCAACAATGACGGGTGGCATGGGCTACTTGTTTGCCCATGTTTCATTCTATGGGTGGCATGGGCTATTTATGACAGACACTTCGTGTTGCCCATGTTTCAATTAGAAATGACAAACAAACTCACAAACACAATGACTGACTCTTGCGTGTATTGATCGCTGTCGCACACGGAGGCATTTACTCTGGCGGCGCTCACCAGGCTCTCTACCAGCTTGCGGGTTTTAAGGATGCAGGCATCGACACGATGGCAGTCTGGGGACCGGACGAGGAGGACGACCCGCACGGATTTGACCGGTTGAAATCACTCGACATCCCTTTTGAAATCATCCCCTTTAACAAGACCCTCACCACCGGAACACTCAGACAATTCCGCAGCATCCTAAAATCCTTCAAACCGGACGTTGTCGAATGTTTCAAGAGCGGCGCCCAGTATCACGCTCTCTTCGGCGGAATCGGACTCAACCGTCATGCACTGATCTTCTACAGAGGCATCAGCCAGAAAATGGATGTCTGGCAGGGATTGAAGTATCGACTGAAGCGGGTCGATCGTATCATCGCCAACTGTGAGGATCTCAAGTGGATCATGGCAGAAACGGGAAAAATCTCCGCCGATAAGATTGATTTCGTTCACGGTCAGTTTGATCCCGCTTTCGAGAATCCGGACGAGGTTGACGTTACAGGCTTCAGGGAGGAACTCGGCATTCCCGAAGACTTGAGGCTGATTACACAATTAGGTAACTGGTCGCCGTGGCGCGGTCAGCATATCACACTTGAGGCAGCGGCTGTCCTTAAGGAGAGAGGATATCGCTTTCATCTTCTCTTCGCAGGCAGACAGACAGACAATCTGAAGGAACAGGTTGACAAACTGCAATTATCCGACATCGTTACACTATCCCCGTACCGACGCGATCCCGAACGTGTCGTGAAAGCGTCGGATATACTTGTCAACGCCTCAACGAGCCATGAGAGCCTGCCCGGTTCGCTGATCAACACAATCGCCATGGGACGTCCGGCTGTGGCGACGAGCGTTCCCGGAGTGGGCATGATAGTTAAGGACGGAGTCAACGGTTTCATGATTAAACCCGGTAACACGGACGCACTCTCTCAAGCTCTCGCTAAAATGCTCGACCTAAGTGATGATGAACTGAACTCGATGGGTGCAGCATCGCGGAGAATAGCCGAAGAGAAATTCACATCGGAAATTCGCACAGCCAGGCGACTCGAAGTTTACGAGCGAGCATTAAGACATAGAAAGGGGTGCAATTAGTTCCTTCTATGTCATTCCCGCGCAGGCGGGAATCCAGATATGTCATTGTTATTACGTGGTTTCCGGCTTTCAAGTCTGTCCGAGAATAGCTCCCAATGTCCGTTCTGGCAGGTCTTGCGCCGTAAGGCGTGTGACCCACCGAAACACGAAGTGTCTCTCACAAACCACGTAAAAGTTTATTTACGGATATATTCTAAAACTA
>JABMRV010000021.1 GCA_013202285.1 bacterium
CGCCCCTGTCTGCCAGAAATAACAACAACTTGGCTGGAAGACGAGGGCGTCCTCCAGCGGACAGATGACATTCCCAGACAATCTGCTACGAGGGAATGACAATATAATGTAACACGTATTAGATCCTGAACTTCTTCAACAGAAACTAATTATCAAGCTTCTTTCAGGATTCTCACACTGAACTTTAACTTTTCTTAATAATTTTCGATTGAAAGCTAAAGTTTTCAGGTAAAATTACCGATAGTATGTGTAGAACAAATAAAAAAGCCGGAATCCCTTGCACTTCCACCGGCTTTACAAATCGAGCATCCGCGTGCTCGTAAAAACCCGGTTTGGCGACCGGGTTTTTCATTCTCAAGTGATTGTTATCAGTCCTCATTGCCAATCATACTTGAAGTAAAGGTGAAACAACTCTGGGGAAAGGTATCAGAATAGCTAAAGCATCTAATCGAGTATAACAATATATCAGATGAGCATCTCGGCTGATCTACTGCGCCTCCACTGTTTTACTCCTGAAATATTCTATAGTCTTTGTTAATCCATCTTCCAGTGAAACCTGAGGCTTCCAGTCCAGCACCCTCCCGGCAAGGCTTATATCGGGACACCGCCTGACCGGATCATCCTCAGGCAGCGTTCTATATTCAATCCGGCTGCTTTGAGACATAATCCCGCTGATCTTTTCAGCGAGTTCGAGAATCGTGATCTCACGTGGATTTCCGAGATTAACCGGGCTCTCATCATAATCGCTGTTCATTAATCTCACCAAACCCACGATCATATCATCGACATAACAGAACGAACGGGTCTGGCTTCCGTCGCCGAACAGCGTCAACGGCTCGCCTCTGAGTGCCTGGAGAACGAGATTGGAAACCACGCGACCGTCGTTGAGCGCCATGCGGGGACCAAATGTATTGAATATCCTTGCGATACGCACTTCAACGCCGTTCTGACGATGATAATCCGCACAGAGGGTTTCCGCGACACGCTTGCCCTCGTCGTAACAGCTCCTGATGCCAACCGTATTGACGTTACCCCAGTATTCCTCGCGCTGAGGATGAACCGTCGGATTGCCGTATATCTCGGAAGTCGAAGCCTGTAACAGTCGCGCCTTAACCCTTTTTGCCAGCCCGAGCATGTTGATGACTCCCATCACTGAGGTTTTGGTAGTTTTGACTGGATTGTACTGATAGTGAATAGGTGAGGCGGGACAGGCGAGATTGTAAATCTGGTCTGTTTCAAGGAGTATCGGCTGCACGATGTCGTGCCTGAGCAGTTCAAAATGGGGATTGCCGAGCAGATGCCGGATATTATCCTTGGAACCGGTGAAGAAATTGTCGAGACAGATAACATCGTGTCCCTCCTTCAGGAGGTAATCACACAGGTGGCTGCCGAGGAATCCGGCGCCTCCGGTAACGAGAATTCGTTTCATAGCTGCCCCACGCCATAGTATTTAAATCCCAGCGCGCGCATCCGTTCGGGATTGAAAAGATTGCGCCCGTCGAAGATGACCTTACCCTTCATCAACTGAAACAGTTGTTCAAAATCCGGGTGTCGGAATTCGTTCCATTCGGTTGCAACCACAAGAGCATCCACTCCTTCCAATGCAGTAAAACCGTCAGATGAATAACTGATCCGATCATCAAAGATGCGACGGGCGTTTTCCATCGCCTGCGGATCGTAGGCAACAATATCGGCTCCCTCCCGGAGAAGAAAATCGATTACATCGATTGCCGGTGACTCGCGCATGTCGTCAGTGTTTGCCTTGAACGCCAGACCCCATAAGGCAAAGCGAAGACCTTTCAGGTTTCCATCGAAATGATCCCGTATCTTGTCAGGGATGAATCTCTTTTGACGCTCGTTGGCTCACACAGCGGCATTTACAATCTGCAGTTTCAGACCGTTCTCGTCTGCCGTATGCAGCAGCGCTTGCACATCCTTGGGGAAGCACGACCCCCCGAAACCCATGCCCGGATGGAGAAAAGCCGATCCGATCCGGCTATCGGTTCCTATCCCACGTCTGACTTCACCTATATCGGCTCCGACGAGTTCACAGAGGCAGGCAATCTCGTTGATGAACGAAACCTTCGCGGCAAGGAAGGCATTGGCGGTATATTTGGTCAGTTCAGCAGATTCCGGTCTCATGGTTATCATCGGATGACCGGTGCGAACGAACGGTGCGTAAAGATCAGCGATGATGTCCCTTGCCCTCTCGCTGTCGCAGCCTATAACAACCCGGTCGGGCTTCATAAAATCATCGACAGCGGCTCCTTCCTTGAGAAACTCCGGGTTTGACACCACGTCGAATTTGTGATCGGTAACAGCGGAAATCGTTTCCTTCACTTTAGCCGCCATACCGACCGGAACGGTGGATTTGTTGACTATTACCTTGTAATCATTAATCCCGCCTGCGACTGTCTTTGCCGCCTCAAGCAGATGATTCAGATCAGCCGACCCATTCTCATCCATCGGGGTCTGGACCGCCATGAAGATAATCCTGCTGCTCTCAACGGCTGCAACGGTGTCGGTGGTGAACGAGATCCTCTTCTTTTCGATATTTCTTGAGACCAGTTCCTTCAGTCCCGGCTCATAGATTGGCATACCACCATTTTTAAGCAGTTCGATACGCTTCGCATCTATATCGACGCAGATAACCCTGTTACCGGTCTCAGCCAAACAGGCTCCGGCGACAAGCCCCACATAGCCCGTTCCTATTACTGCAACTCTCATTTCTTCTCCACCGACTCAGTAACCAGCCGGTCTGCCCTGCGCAGCGATTCAAACGTACCGGCATCTGTCCACCAGCCCTTGAATTTGCCGTATGTCATCTTTTGTTTCTGAATGTAATGATTGTTCACATCGGTTATCTCTAATTCACCTCTGCCGGAGGGTTTCAGAGTTTTAGTGATTTCAAACACTTCGCTGTCATAGAAATAGACACCAGTAACTGCCCAGTTGGATTTCGGCTTGGCAGGTTTTTCCTCGATGTTCACCACGTTATCACCCTCTATTTCGGCAACTCCGAAACGGTGAGGATCGGTCACTTCACTGAGGATTATTTTAGCGCCTCCACCTTGAGCATTATATTCTCTTGCAAATTCAACCAGTGAATCCTCAAATATGTTGTCACCGAGGATGACCACCAGATTATCACCGTGAACAAAATCCTCCGCCAGATCGAGCGCCTGGGCTATTCCGCCAGCCTCGTCCTGCACCTTGTACGTGAACCGGCAATCCATCTCATATCCGCTTCCAAGCAGAGCGACGACGTGCCCCATATGTTCAACACCTGTTACAATAAGTATATCGGTAACACCGGCTTCAAGCAGTTTTTGAATCGGGTGGAATATCATGGGTACATCACCGATTGGCAGCAGATGTTTGTTTGTAACTTTTGTCAGTGGAAACAGACGGCTGCCCGTTCCACCGGCAAGAATAACTCCCTTCATGGATTTACTCCAATATCTATTATTTAGTGCTTGTTGAAAAAATATTCATTTTGTCATTCCCGCGCAGGCGGGAATCCAGACAAGGTATTGTTATTTCATGGTATCCGGCTTTCACCGGAATGTAAAATTAAAAGTTCCTTCTATGTCATTCCCGCGTAGCAATCTGTCCGAGAACAGTGTCTTTGCGAGGAATCCGGCAGCTGCGGGATGACGAAGCAACCTCGAATGTCCGTATTATCAATGAGATTACTTCGCTGCGCTCGCGATGACAAAATAAGAACTTTCACACTCTATCAGTAACCTGCTGTTCCGGTTCCACCTTCACGAGGTAATCAATGTATATCATCCCCTCCTTGAAGGCACGTCCTATCACATTGACTCCCTCTTCGAACGATTTCAGCTCCTCACCCTGATTGGGACGAAAAGCCCGGCTTCTCCGCTCCCACTGCTGTTCACTGAATCCGACGATCCGTTCAGGGATCTCATAGAGCCTGATTTTTCGCAGCGCACTGACAAAGAGCGCTTCAGGGAACTGTCGTCTCAGCCCTTCCAACAGAACGGGATCGTCAACCAGATCGACCTTGTTGAAGATCAACACCTGTGGCGTTTTATCGAGTTCCAGCTCCTTGAGCACCTCCTCAGTCCGTGCAAGCTGTTCCTCCCAGTGCGGGTGGGAGAGGTCAATGATATTCAGAAAAAGGTCAGCCTGGCGCGATTCCTCAAGTGTGCTGCGGAACGATGCTAACAGATCGACCGGCAGCTTGCGGATGAAACCGACCGTATCGATCAGCAGAGCCTTCTTCCCGTTCTCCAGGTGCAGGGATCGCACGGTTGGGTCGAGCGTGGCGAACAGCCTGTCTTCAACAAAGGCGTCCGAGCGGGTCAGGGCGTTCAGAAGTGTTGACTTGCCGGCATTCGTATAACCCACCAGCGCTATCTTGAACAGTTCTCTTCGTTTCCTGCGACGTGTCGCCCGGGCGTTCTCTATCCGTTTAAGATCTTTTCGAAGCTTGGTGATGCGCCTGTTTATCACCTGTCGATCCGTTTCTAACTGTGTCTCGCCGGGACCTCGCATTCCGATTCCTCCGACCTGACGCGATAGATGCTGCCAACGACGGGTCAATCTCGGTCTGAGGTAGAGCAACTGAGCCATCTCAACCTGGATACGCGCCTCACGAGTCTTTGCTCGACGGGCGAAAATATCAAGGATCAGTCCGGATCGATCGATCACCTTGCAACTGAACATCTTCTCCAGGTTCCGCACCTGTGCTGAGGAGAGGTCATCGTCAAAGACGACGAGGTCGACATTGTTTACATCGACCAGCGCCGCGATCTGGTTAACCTTGCCCTTCCCGACAAACGTGGCGGGATCGGGTTTGGGACGCTCCTGCAGTACCCGACCCGCTATCTCCCCGCCGGCGGTATGCACAAGCAATTCGAGTTCATCGAGGTTGTCGTTCACTTCCCAAGAGGGAACGCCTCTGCGTTGAACCCCGACAATAACGGCGTTTTCAATCTTTTTCGCGTTCATTACTTAGAATATAGCCGTAAATAAACTTTTACGTGGTTTGTTCCGGTGGGTCTTGCGCCGTCAGGCGTGTGACCCACCGGTGGAACTAGCGTCAGGTCACACCGTGACTTCGTCACGGCAAGACCTGACGCAACACGAAGTGTCTCTCACAGGCAACGTTATGTAAGCTATTTACGGATAAGTCCTTAGTGATGAAAAAGTCTCACTTCCGTCAGCGCCATCACCATGCCGTAATCGTTGCATGCCGAGATTATTCCCTCGTCAGCGATGGATCCGCCCGGTTGGGCAATGTATTTCACGCCGCACTGCGATGCGCGGTCGATATTATCGCGAAAGGGGAAAAAACCGTCCGACGCCAGTGACACACCTCGCAGACCTCTCAACCATTCATACTTTGCCTTTTCACTCAATCGACGGGGGACTTCCTCGAAAAGTTCACACCAAACTTTCTCCTCAGCCGGTGTAAGATCATCGCGCAGAAACTGATCCACACCGTTGTTCCTGTCAGGTCGCTTCGTTTCTTTCTTGAAACGCAAACCCACCGCCGCAGGATACTGCCTGAGGAACCACGTCTCTGCCTTCGATGCAGCCAGCCTCGTACAATGAATCCTCGACTGCTGCCCGGCACCGTTTCCGATAATCTGACCATCCAATGCCAGGCAGACGGAGTTTGACTGTGTGTATTTCAGTGTCGTCAGCGCGACAATCAGGTCCCTTCGAGCTGAGGTTGGCAGATTCCGGTTCTCGGTTACTATCTTCTTTAGATGCTCGCCTCCCATGACGAGGCTGTTACGCCGCTGTTCAAAGGAAATGCCGAAAACATCGCGGGTCTCATGGTAGGGAGGCTCATAATCGGGCTCGATCTGCAGAACCGGATATTTACCTCCCTTCTTTTTCTTCAATATCTTCAGCGCTTCCGGTTCGTAAGCGGGAGCTATCACACCGTCGGACACCTCTCGCCTCAGCAGTTCGGCAGTGCTGAAGTCAACCGTGTCGCTGAGCGCCACCCAGTCGCCGAATGAGGACATCCTGTCAGCGCCGCGTGCCCTGGCATAAGCGGTCGCCAGTGGTGAAAGTTCCGTCTTGAGGCTGATGAAGTATGCCTTCTTGAGAACGTCGCTCATCTCTATTGCCACTGCCGCACCGGCGGGACTGACATGCTTGAACGACGTGGCGGCAGGAAGATCTAACGACGCCCGTAATTCCCTGACAAGCTGCCATGCATTAAGAGCGTCAAGCATATTTATATAGCCGGGTGCGCCGTTGAGGACTTCCAGCGGCAGAGTTCCCTCTCTGGCATAGATCCTCGCCGGAGTCTGATGGGGATTGCAACCGTATTTCAACTGTAACTCTTTGGCACACATTTGTTTATCTCCTGGTATTAGCCCTCTAAGGGTGTAGCCCGACATCCTGGACTTGATCCGGGATCACAAGTCGGATTTCAATAATTGATCCTGTTGAAGAAGTTGATGGAGCACACAACTTGAGTTAAATGAGAGGCTCGTCAGCCCTCGTTACGAAATCGTGACGCAGGGTGTCCTCACCCTGCGTTCATTTGTATTGGCTTTCGCTGCAGGGTGAGAACACCCTGCAGCACATGAGTTATACTTTATTGGATTAGAGCATATTACATTATATCGTCGTTCCGACGGAAGCCGGAATCCAGTAACTTCAATGGTTTAGCAGGTTTTTCTGGACACCCGCCTACGCGGGAATGACACATAAGGAAATTGATCAACTGACACTATTAGCTGATTTCAGCAATCCGCTGAATAATCCTCACCTCACTAACAACGTCCGCCGGACGGCTCTGAAATCCCCCGATTCCATCATAACGAAGTACAATCCCGTCGGTAAATCTGCCGCATCAATCATTACCCGATGCCATCCCGCAGTATAATCTCTCTCTCCGAGCGAGCCAATCCTTCGACCGTTTATATCGAACAGATGCAGGACTGTATGAGAATCTTTCGGCAGCCCAAACCTGACCGATGCTGTGGAGTTGAAGGGATTGGGATAGGGCTCCGACAAGGAGAAATCTGCCGGTATTCCTGAATCATGTCCTTGCACAACATTCAACACATCCACAATTATCGGTACAATAAAAGGTGATATTGGATTGTTACCGACCAAGCTCAACTCATATTCATAATGACCCGGTTCAGAATCGTCAAGCATCACTGCGAGAGTCAGTATCTCACTTGAACCGGATCCTATTACCATATTCTCCTCTACTACCGAAAAATACTCACTATTACTTGTCATTTCTTCTATTTCTAAATCTAAGTTGCCATCATTGATGAGAAGAATATTAATTGTGTATGGACCACCTGGCCAGAGGGGGTCAGGATACTCTATAAAGATGGTATCCGGATCAACCACCAGCCACCCATGCGGCAGGACAAAATCAAGCTCAACCTCACCCTCAGCCTCAAGCTCTACATCCTCACTGATCGACTCGTACCCTTCTGCATCGACCGTGACTTCAAATACACCGGCTTCCACATTTTCTAACAGGTATATTCCCTCGTCATCGGTGGTGGTCTCAAAGCCGTTGGATGTGCTGACAGTTGCACCGGCTACTGCAGTGGAATCAATATAGCGCGTTACCCTTCCCGATACGGTTCCGATCTGCTCTTCATAAACGATTGTCGTCCATAGAATAGCTCGTCCATCGGCAAGCTCTGCACACTCAGCGGGATATTCGCCCCAGTAGGTGTAAGTCAATCCCTCTTTACCGTCAGGGGAGGATATACCTACCGTGCAGTGAGCGTTCGCTTCCCACCTTATCTGGACATTGTTGACCGTATTATACATGAATAGTATCGGGCTGTCACCGGTGGGGGTTTCATATTGATCCGGATCGAACAGCACCATCTCGAAAACATTCACATGCCATTCATCGTAATCGACGATGACGCCGGTGTGCCATTCGATGTAGAACTTGCCGTTCTGCTGGTCGTAATAGGTGAAAACGCCGTCCGACCGGGTCTGGCATTCGAGCCTGTCCCAGAATACGGCGATCATCCCGAAAGCGCCGTCGAAGCCGGGCATCACCCAGTTCTGCTGGTTGACCAGTTCGGTCTGGTCGCCCATTGCAATCCAGCCGTTGCTGCAGACGGTTATCTGCTCGAACTCCTCACCGTAATAACGGAAGGTGAACGGGAGATCGACGAGAACGGATTCATCACCTTCACCGTTGACGGGAAGATCGAGAAGATTACCCTCCACATCGCCACCCCAGGGACTGATGTTGAGCCAGGCGTACTCAGGCGCATCAGCCCATGCTATGTCAGTGTCAAGATTATCCAGGGCGATGTAGCCGTACTCGTCCGGTCCGAGCGGATCGCCCTCTTCAGCTTCACCGACGGGCAGGGAGAAATATAACGTATCGAGTACTCCCGGATCGCCTTCGAGGATAAGCATAAACTCGGCGATTGAACCGGGGATTGTGTTTCCATCCGCTCGAACGCCAAAGGGAACATCGTTCTCAATCGTGTCATCAACCTCGATCGGCGAATAAACCACTGCCGGATTAGTGACAGAAATAAAGGGAGACATCGACACTAGACGACCTTCAAGTTCCTCGGTATTCACGCGACCTCTGTTGGCAACATATACCTGAAATTCCGTCTCCGAGCCGGGTTCAAGACGGTCCATAAGCTCAATGTCTGCAAACTCCAGTGACGGCGCTTCGATGTCAAGTATTAAACCGGAAGTTCCAAGAACACCGAAACCAGACCTTAGTTGCACACTTTCACCATCAGGACAACCATCAGCAATGTGAACTATGAAAGGACGAAAAACCCTCCGTGATTGACCTGGTTCAAGTCCATCAATAATGATGACTATACCTTCTACCCGCGCCCATGGTGAGAAACTGTGTATAGTTAAGCTAATTAATTCTTCTGTGGGATTGTCACCGGTATTCTCGAGTATAAGATATAGATCAACGGTCTCTCCTGCATTCGGTATTCCGTCACCATCACCTCCTTCGTCATCTTCAATTTCGAAACCTGTAAGAGACACAAATACCTCAGCATCCTCAACCTGCACCTCTCCCTGATACGGATATATGTCATCACCTGTGACCGTGAAGGAGAGTGGTTCTTCATTCAGATCACCCCGTTCCCATGTAAAGAATGCCCATCCAGTTTCTTGAGTTAATGTAACTAATTGCATACCGTCATCTTGAGTAAGACAGACCAAAGCTCCTTCAACAGGATTATCCTCACCTTCAGTTACAATAATTCTAATATCTGTCGCATCAGGGTCGATTGTCTCATTGTGTTCGACTTGAATCTCCTCCGGCGCCCCTCTCCAGCACCACTGCCCGGGATCGCCGTAGTAACGCCAGGAGTAATAATAACCGAACACGTAATCTGCATCGTCGTCGGGCATGACCCGAATCAGGTTGGCGACCGCATAGTTCTTCGCCCAGCCGTATGAATCTATGTCAAGAAGAAACAATGCTTCCATCATACCGCCGGCGAGGGCATTTGCCACGTTAGTTCGCGGGCTGCCGGCATGTCCGAAACCCGCCGACGGACCGCGCATGTCGTCCGGCGTTCCCATGCGGAAGGCACGGTTGAAAGCGCCGTTTAACGTCCCGGAGCTGACAAGGAAATGGAACGGATAAACGCCCGTTTCCTCGATTTCATCTGCATCGAAATTGCTTTGGTGTGCCCTGACCAGGATGAAGTTACAGCGGTTGTTGTACAAGTCGTTGACCATCGGTGTCGGATCGTCCGGTCCGTCATCGGAGTAAAAACTGGTTGTAACATCATCAAAGCCCCGTCTGCGAAGTACTTCCGCGACCCACTTACCCGTATATGATGGTGAGAGATCATCAGGCACGCTGCACATCCCGACGCCGACTCCGGCTTTCGTAAACCACTCGACATTATCGTAATACGGCTCCGACTGGTAGGAGATCGCCCTCCGTACCGCACAGGTCAGGTTCTCCTCAGTCAGGCAGTTGAATGACCCGACCGTCGCATCGGGAAGCGGGTCGTCGCCCTCAAGCTGAGCGAAGTAAACATCGTAGTATCTCTCATCACCCTCCGTCTGGAATGGGATCAGCAACGGCGGATCGGCATCCTCATTGCCGAAGAGAACTATATGCTCGAACCTGTAATCCTGATAAAAATCAAGGATCAAGTCTCTAAGAATTGTTGTGGAAGTCGCTCCGGGATCAAACGTCAGAATCTCTACGGGATGCCCTGCTGAGTGTTTCCAGTCTGCGAACTCATCGACCGCACTGTAATAATTCTCGTTGGCGACCAACAGATAACCGCCCGGCATGTATTGCTCAGGATCGTCCCGTCGAGGCGGGTTGACCAGCAGTGCGTCCATCATCCGGTCGAAATCTCTCGAAGGCGGTCTATCGAAAACCTCAACTTCATTAATTCCCCTGCCTCCGATGCTCTGTATCGTAACCTCAAATCCATCCGATATGACGTATTCCTCTTCAGCCTCATCCCATATCACCGGATAAAACCAGATCGGGACAACTCTCACACCGCGCATGACCATCGGTCGTCCTATGACCACCGGTTCTACCGGAGGGGTATTCAATCGAGCCTGAGGATAATCCCCGGGCGGATCTCCCGTCATGCGTCTCTGACGGGTGACTCGC
Organism: bacterium; assembly: GCA_013202285.1. Taxonomy (GTDB): domain Bacteria; phylum Electryoneota; class AABM5-125-24; order Hatepunaeales; family Hatepunaeaceae; genus JABMRV01. Next base: position 10,616 of record JABMRV010000021.1, read on the forward strand.
CAGTCGAATTCTAATTCACCTCGATCCGGAACTCTCACCCAGCGACCGATTGCGGGCAATTGATGATTTTCCTGTACATTACTGAGGTTAATGGCATCTGTAAAGTTTACCGACAGTTCTAAGGCAGTATTGCTCTCAGAAACCTCGATATTAACGAGGGATTCATCCAACATTGTGAAACCGGTATCGGTTGTACTCTCACCGATCACGAGACGCGTTGTTAGAAAAATCACAATCGCACAAATTGAGAAAATCCATCTAATATTACGCATGATATTTACCCCGTTCTAATACTTTGACACTTAAATGTTATTATAAAACAATTGTAGCGTTGCTGTCAGGTTTCTAGGGCGTCAGCCCGTAACCTGACAGCCCTTCCCCGCCAGGTTACGCTTCGCTTGAAACCCGGCGGGAACGTTTAGATATATTCTTATTATCTGTACTTCTTAATAACAAACCGGGTGGCCCGACATCCCGGACTTGATC
>JABMRV010000139.1 GCA_013202285.1 bacterium
GTTTGTGAGAGACACTTCGTGTTCCGGTGGGTCTTGCGCCGTCAGGCGTGTGACCCACCGGTGGAACAGCGTCAGGTGGTTTAATTATTTACGGATAGGCTCTAAACCCCCAACATTGCCGTCATCCGAATTATTTCGTATATTCTGCTATCATGTCTTCCTCACGTAAAGATTTCCGTTTAAAATGTTTATCCTTCCTGCTTGCGATTGTGGTTATGCTGCCGATCGGTCTCATCCCCGTCACAGCCGCCACCGGTGTCCTCAGGCAGGATGAAGCCTTATCATTTCAGGTTATATTCCCGGAATGCTCGCGGAGCGTTTCCCACGCCGAAATACTAACGTCCGTCGGGTTGATGAAATGCTACAGCGAGGGGAATCTACGTCTAACATCTGAATCGAATACGCCTCACGGTGTTGTCACCCGCTATGTTCAACACTACCGGGGAATACCCGTTACAGGCGGCTCCATCGTGATCCGCACCTCATCCGACGGCACTCCCCGCCTGATATCGGGATCTATCGCTAAATGGTCTGAAGAAACTGATCCGGTCTATAACATTTCATCAGGAAATGCACTTAACATCGCGGTACGGCATGTAAATCCTGCATCTCTCCGGGGCGACGTGACCGTTCAGAGGGTTGTACTACCGGAAAACGGTAAACCGCACTTCTGCTGGCGGGTGGACATTCCCGCCCTCTCTCCTCTTGGTGACTGGGAAGTTTACATCGACGGCAGGAACGGCAGCATAATGCTAATCGAGAACAGGCTGCGGTTTCTGGACGGCGCCGGTCTCGTGTTCGATCCCGATCCGATCACTGCCAGCGGCGATACAAGCCTGCACGACCAAGACGATGACGCAGATGCCGTTCCCGAAGAAGCATACAGCGAAGTCGTCCTGTTTGACCTGACGCAGGATGACGACGAACTGTACATTTTATCCGGACGATGGGTTGACACCTCACCCACCGAGAACCGCGCCCGGATGGAAGATCCCGAATTCTCCTTCGACAGGGAAGATGACCGATTTGAAGAGGTGATGGCTTACTATCACATCGACAGACAGGCTCGCTATATAAGAACGCTCGGCTTCGAGAAACTGCCGCCATCCTCTCAGCCTGTGAACGTGAACGGTGTTGCAGAGGACATCTCCTTCTTCAGCCCGCAGACCGGCGTCATTACCACCGGCAGCGGCGGAGTGGATGACGCTGAGGACGCCGATGTTCTGCTCCATGAATACGGTCATTCACTCATGCACCGAGTAGTTCCCGACCTGCGCGGGAATGACAGCGATCTGCTTGCGGAAGGCTTCTGCGACTACCTTGCCGGTGACCGCTCGCTGGAAACCGCTCCTGATTTCCAGACATATATCCTCTTCAACTGGGACGGGCACAATGAGTTCTGGGACGGACGGATACTGAACAGCGACATTACCTTTCCCGAGGCTCTCGAATTAGATGCCCATCAAGCCGGTCAACTCTGGTCTTCGCTCCTCACAGAGATCAGATTGGCATCCGGTAGACGCGACCTGTGGAACAGCGTTGTTATAGACCACCTCTATTCACTTCCTGACAGCGCGACCGTACCTTTTGCGGCGGCAGCATTGCTGGAGAGTGACCGTCATATCGCTGACTACAGCTTCCGTCAACTTATCGTAAACGGTTGTGAACAGCGTGCTATCCTTCCGGCGGGTATGTACCGTCCAAGCTTAACCCACCAGCCTCTTCGAGACAGAGAGGACGTCAACCGCAGCAGTCGCGTGATGGTGGCTGTCGATTCAGATTTCTCCCTCGATCCGGACAGGCTCTGGCTGGTGTTCGACATCGACGGTGAACATCAGGACAGTGTCTCACTGCATCGACTTAATGATAATCCACGATCATTCGTAGGATACATACCTGCTCCACGGGAGGAAGCCGATATAAGTTACTTCATCCAGGCATTCGACACTTGCGATGTATTTTCAACTCATCCCACCGGAGCGCCATTTGAACGGCACAGTTTTCATATTGGCTCCGACCATGTTCCGCCGGTTATCACCCAACTGGATTCACTGCCGGACTCGGTCTTTCCCGATGGCGAGATCACGATCGGCACGCGGGTTATCGACAACATTGTCGTCGATGATGTCAGTCTGATATGGTACTGGGGAGATATGATGCCGGGAGGAGTGATTTCACTGGTTCGCTCGCAGTTAGATTCGACGCTCTTCACCGGGCGGTTCCGCTGGTCGCTGCAGGAGCCGGAAGTCATCCATTACATGATTTTGGCTGTTGACGGCTCAGAGGGGCGAAACACCGCATCGAGTTCGATAAGGTCGTTCGCTGTTCGACCCGAAGCATTGGTCGATAACTTTGAAGAGGAAAACCTGCGCTGGAACCTGATCGGCTGGCATCGTTCCGACCAGGCGGCGGCACATGGGGATTTCTGTCTCACCGACCGTCTTGAAAACCACGGCTACATGCTGCCTCGGGAGGCTTTCGCACAGGTTGACGCCGTTTGGGATTTTTCTCGCTTCGACCGTGCGAGAGTCCGCTTCTGGGAGATGCACGGCTTTGACTTCGATGCTGAGGAAATCGGAGTCCTTGAGATCCGTGAAGTTGACGATGAGAACTGGCAGGAGCTGATGAGGTTCACGGGTGTTCAGGACTGGTGGAGGCTGAGGACTATCGATCTGACCGATTACTGCGAGGGTCGTTCTGCTCCTGTATGGTTAAGATTTCGCACCACCACGCCTGCTGAAGCCGATCAAACCACCGGATGGCAGATAGACGAACTTCACCTTGAGACCGGCAGTATCGTGAGCGCAGATGAACCGGTGGAACAGATCCCGGGCGGGATATATCTCTCATCGATCTTCCCCAACCCTGCCAATGACCGTCTGATGTTCAGCTATTATCTGCCTTCTAATGGGATCGTCGATCTTCTGGACATATCCGGCAGGCATAATCTGCGGTTCAATCTACCGCAGGGAACGGGATACAGTTCCATCGATCTGCACAATCTGCCAGCGGGAATGTATCTGCTGAGATTATCCTCAAGTAGTAGACAGGAAACGAGGCGGATAATTTTGGTTAAGTGACGTTTTGACTTCGATGGCGGGGTTCACCCCCAGCCCCCTGTGGGAGGGGAATACAGGGGGAGGGCTTCAATTCTGTGGAAAACAATAGAAACAGGGCTCAAACACAGTGCAGGACAGGCTTGGCAGCAATATTAGTTCA
>JABMRV010000022.1 GCA_013202285.1 bacterium
ATTAATAGGAGCGTTTTATAGTTGTATTGTCATCCTGCACTAACTCTTCGCTTAGTGCAGAATGACCTGTGGAGATGCAACTATAACCTGCCCCCCGTAATATGTATTCTTCGACCCATTCAGGGTCGTGTACAATTTTACTACCATTTCCAAGGGCTTTCGCCCCCGGCTATTCAAAGGTCATTCCCTTCGGGAATGATCAATATTCTCGAAATATCGCTTATTTGAACGCTTATGGAGTAATCCCCCCCCTTGAATTCCCCTCCTCGGAAACCGGGGGGGGGATTGTTTTTAAGACCCCCCCTGAAGTATTTACGACGCCCCCGAAGCACATGGGATTCCATCCTTCATCCTTCTCCCCGCAAATCCCCACTTTGAATCATTAATATTTTGATTTCATATCAATTAATGCTATATTATAAGGTTCATTTTTCTACAGATAAAACCAGATCACAGGACGATAAATAAATTGAAAAAAACAAGAGAAAATCTGAAGAATGTGGCTATTATTGCTCATGTAGATCATGGAAAAACCACACTCGTAGATGCAATGCTGCACCAGTCAGGTATATTTTCCGATCATGAGAGGATTGCTGAAAGAGCCATGGATACAATGGACCTTGAGCGGGAGAAAGGTATTACTATAATGGCTAAGAATACTGCAATCCCATATAAGGATACAACAATCAATATTGTCGATACTCCGGGACATGCGGATTTTGGCGGAGAAGTGCAGCGGATATTAAAAATGGTCGATGGCTGCCTGCTGCTGGTCGATGCTTCCGAAGGGCCCCTGCCGCAAACGAGATATGTGCTTTCGAATGCCCTGGCGAACGGTTTGGCAATCATAGTGGTCATTAACAAAATAGATCGGACTGACGCTCGCATTGAGGAAGTACTTGACGAAGTGCTGGAGCTTTTCCTTGATCTCGACGCATCTGAGGAACAGTGTGAATATCCAGTGGTTTATACAATTGCCAAGACGGGAACCGCTACACTGGATATGGCGGAGCAGGGCAAAGATCTACGACCGTTGTTTGACCTGCTGCTTGAGAAGATTCCATCGCCTGTTTATGAAGAAAACCATCCACTTCAGCTTCAGATTACCTCGCTTGATTATAGTGATTATCTGGGTAGAATTGGAATTGGCAGAGTGACCAATGGAGTTATTAATTCAGGTGACACTGTATTGATGACCGATGGAACAGAGGAAGAAGGTGGAATTAAGGCGAAGGTATCCGAACTGTTCGGTTTTACCGGACTTAAACGAGTACCGATTAAAACAGCGCATCCCGGTGACATTGTTGCTATAGCAGGTATTAATGGCATCAAACTTGGTGACACGCTTACAGACGTCGAGACTCCAAAACCTCTTCCGGCGCTTAAGATAGATGAACCATCGCTCGAAATGGTTTTCTCAGTAAACACTTCGCCATTTGCAGGGCTGGAAGGCACTTTTCTCACCAGCAGACAGTTGCATGATCGCCTGTATAAAGAGATTCAGGGTAATCCGTCGTTGCAGATGGAAGAGACGGAAAGCTCAAACTCATTTCGGATTATCGGCAGAGGTGAGCTGCAAATGGCTATACTCATTGAAACCATGCGCAGGGAAGGCTTTGAAATGGTTATAAGCAAGCCGACAGTCCGAACGAGGCGTGAGAATGGTCAGTTAATGGAACCGTTCGAGCATCTAGTGATCGATTGCCCGGAGACCTATCTCGGAACAGTAACTCAACTTCTGGGTCCGCGAAAGGCAAAGATGCTGAAAATGGTCAATCATGCTTCGGGATGGGTCAGACTGGAGTATGAGATACCCTTGCGTGGGCTTATGGGACTTAGAGTCGCTCTTATTGTTGATTCAAGAGGAACAGCTATTGTAAACAGCGTGTTCCTCGGTTGGCGTCCGCATACAGGCGAATTTCACCGGGCAGTAAATGGCGTTCTGGTCGCTGACAGGACGGGAAGGGCTACGGCTTATTCCCTGGAGAATCTACAGGAGAGGGGTGTGTTGTTTATTTCGCCCGGAAACCAAGTGTATTCCGGGAGGGTAGTCGGTGAGAACTCCAGAACGAGGGATATCTGGGTCAATCCCACCAAAGAAAAGAAATTGACTAACATGCGCGCAGCAGCATCGGATGACGCTTATCAGATTCATCCGGCAAGAATTATGTCGTTGGAAATGGCGCTGGAATTCATCGAAGGCGATGAGTTGGTAGAGGTTACACCCAAATCGATCCGGCTGCGAAAACGGCTTCTGACTGAGCTTGAGAACAAACAGGCGATGCGAAAAACATAGAGCGGTAAGAGGTTGAGTAGCCATAGTGGATTTCGACGGTGAAGATATTTTCATGGGGTGTTTCTGCTGCGTCTAAAAGTTGCGTTCATTGTTTTGCAAAACGAGAATCCCGCGAAGCAGATGAAGAACTTTACGTGTGATTCTGGTCACATTGAAAAACCTCTTTAGAGTCAAATAAATCAATATTTGTGATGAAGCTCACTTGAGAAACGATTCGGTATGCTTTATCTTGTATATGGTTCTATTTAAATCCGAAACCGATTAAGACATTTCTACAGCCCTGAATATATCAGCTATTGTATTTTGATTGGAGGACTGTCATGTTAAGGTTGAGTTTTATTTGTTTACTGGTTGTTTCGGTACTGCTGTTATCCTCAGTCTATGGATCGGACAATTCACGACCCGATCCAATGCAATCTCGAAGCGACGCGGTTGCGGTGAATATCTTCGAGGATAGCCCGTCATCAACACATCTCCAGATTTCCTTCAAAGAATTAAACCATGAAAAGATCGAGATCGATGGAAACTCGCTCGATCGATTCTCTATCGACGGGGAATTAACGCTCTCCATTGAGGGATTTCCCGACCTGCCCTACATCTCACGGTTCTTGCTTATCCCGCCGCAGAGCGATGTCGAATTAAGACTGAACCATATCTCCACACGCATCGAACCGGAGGTCGATCCGGTAATCGCATCGGCAGGCAATGAGTACACGATCAGCCTGACGGATGCGGAGCAGTATGCCGACTATGGCGGACTTTTCCCGTTTGAACCGGTTAAGGTCAGCAAACCGGTCATCATGCGCGGTTATCGGATGGTGAGCGTGACCATCTTTCCGATGCAGTACGACCGCACAACAGGTCAGATGCATATCAACGAAGAACTGGATTTTGAGCTGATCTATGACGGCGTCGGTGAGAACGTAATCACCAATCCGGAACGCGGAAGAGGCTCGCCCATGTTCAATAGAATAATCCGCTCCCTGGTCGAGAATCCCCCTCCCGAAAGAGATGAGCCGGATCAGCGCGGTTCGATACTGTATGTAACCGGTGAGTGGGATGACGTGTTGGAAGAGCTCGAACCACTGATCGAATGGCGCAGGCGGATGGGATGGACTGCAGAAGTAATCAGTGTAGGGAACAGTCAAGATCCTTACGCTGTGAAGCGAGAAATCCAGACAGCTTATGACGAGTGGGAGATTCCGCCTGAATACGTGGTCATCGTCGGTGATGCTCCGGGTGATGCGGATAGATATTTGATGGGATATTTCAATGAACAGCATGGATCGCCCTATGCCTATGAATCAGATCATCACTACGGACAGCTTGAAGGGGATGACATCTTCCAGGATGTTGCCGTGGGTCGTCTGAGTTTTCTGACAATCGGGGAATTGAGAACTATTGTCGATAAAACCGTTCAATATGAATCCGACCCGTTCATTGGTGAAGATAATGAGATCGGCTGGTATAAACGCGGTGCAGTCGCTGCTGGCTATGCCTACAGTGGTCGTTCCACGATAGACGTGTGCGCCTGGTCGAAGAACCTGATGGTCAGACACGGCTATGAAGAAGTCGCTGAGGCGTACTATGATCGCGGAGATGTAACTCCTCAGTTCTTTTACGATAGTTTTAACAGCGGTATCTCTATCTTTCTCTATCGCGGCTGGTACAGGATGAACGGATTCACCATGCAAAATATTCAGAATCTCCGCAACGATCAGATGTTACCGTTTATAATCTTAGCCACCTGCAACACCGGTGATTTTGGCCACAACCCGTGGGGGGCTGGGCATACATACACCGAGCTTTTTGTAAAGAAGCCGAATGGAGGCGCAATCGGTGCCGTCGGAGCCGCCGGTGCAACCCACACTGCATATAACAACATTATTGTCGCCGGAAGCATGAAAGCGCTGTTTGCCGATGGGATATATACGCAGGGGTGGACACTGGTGCGCGGGAAAATAGATCTGCACAGGAATTATGCCAACCTCGGTGACATGATGCACCCGGAGAACAATGAGCAGGAGAGCTGGCTGACATCTACATACATCTTCAACCTGATGGGAGACCCGGCGGTCGATCTGTACACCGATACACCGAGGGAACTGAATATCAGTCATCCCGAAATCCTCGTAACAGGTCAATCACATCTCGCAGTGCATGTCGAATATGCCGACACCGAGGAGGACGCTACGGATATCCAGGTCTGCCTGTACAAACCCGATCAGTTTCAAAATGTTACTCGAACCGATGAGAACGGTATGGCTGTCTTCAGCCTCGACCCGCAGAGGATTCAACAGGGAGATGTCCAGTTAACCGTTACAGGGCATAACCTCATGCCGTACCTCGCCGACATGGAAATAGTAGATGCTGAAATGTACTTTGGTATCTCTCACTTTGATGTCAGTGATAACGATGATGATGTCCTTAATCCGGCAAATGAATACCGGCTTACACTGGAGGTCTTTAATTACGGAAACAACCAGCCTGAGGGTGAGCTCGACCTGATTCTCGCTGAAGACCATCCGCAGCTCGACGTAATTGAAGCTGAGGCGCACATCGAGTCCGCTCCTGAGCCGGGTGAATCAACGGAGGTGGACTTCAGAATCGGCGTTGGAGGAGGCTTCCTCGATGGAGAAGAGGCTGTATTCCATCTATCAGTGACGTCAGGTGAAGTGCAGTGGCTCAGTTCATTCAGCATACCGGTTGAGGCTCCCGATCTGCAATTCATTGAATTTGCTTGGGATCAAGATCCACTTGAACCCGAAGGAACGGCGGATTTGAGTATCACAATCGAGAATGTCGGCTCGACAGATGCTCCATCTCTAAGTGCAAGGTTGACAAGTCTGACAAATACGATCGGTGTATTAATACCGGTATCGCGTTTCGGCGAAATCAGAACAGGTGAGAGCGCTGAATCCGACGGCACGTTTCGAATATCAGCCAATAGATTTCATGTTCCGGGCAATTCCGCTGACTTCGCTCTTACGCTTACTTCTGAGGATGGTTTTGTCGATACAACCTGGTTCAGCATGGTTGTCGGAGAGGCTGAAGAGTCAGACCCGTTCGGTCCCGACGGTTATGGTTATATCTGCTTTGACAACCATGATGAAGAATGGATCGTCGCGCCTATTTTCGATTGGATTGAGATAGATCCCAGTGAAGGCGGTGACGGAGTTGACACCGAACTGTCTGACCACGATGAAGAGGATGATGAGAGCGTCCTCATCGACCTTCCTTTCACTTTTCAGTGTTATGGCGAGGAATTCGACCAGATTACCATCTGCACTAACGGCTGGCTGGCGATGGGTAATCAGGCGAATCTTTTCAACGGGCGCAACACCCGCATACCCGGCGGATTAGTGGCGTCGGGGATGATCTGTCCCTACTGGAACGATCTGGTGACATTAAATGATGGAGGTATCTTCACATATTACAGTGAAGAAGAACACATCTTCGTCATACAATGGTCTCGAGTCAGGCGACTCAGTCCGAACGGTGACAATGAACATCAGTTGACCTTCGAGGCAATCCTGTACGATGCGGATTTCTACCCCTCATTCACCGGTGACGGCGACATTCTATTTCAATATCTGTTCATTGAAAACACCCGCCAGTGCTTTTACTGGGATACGCCTTATTGTACTGTAGGGATAGGCAGCGTCGATCAGACCGACGGACTCGAATATAGCTACTGGAACCGTTATAATCCCGCTGCAACGCCGTTAGCGGATGAACTGGCGATAAAATTCACCACCATACCGGTTAATTTCAGGGGATTGACCGGAGACATTGCCGGAACAGTAACGGATGCCGAAACCGGTGCTCCGATTGAGGGCGTTTCGGTGTCCGGTCGATGGACACGCTGGGATGTAACGGATGAAAACGGCGAGTACCTGCTGGAAGATGTTGTAGCCGATTCATCGTTCCCTGAGGAACTGACTGCATGCAAGGAGTTCTGGACAATACAAATCATAAGCAGCGTACAAGTCATTTCGGATGAAACAACCATTGTCAACTTTGGAATGCTGCATCCTGAAATCGCTTTTGAACCGGATGAAGCACTGTCTGTTTGTGTCTTTCCCGATTCGAGTCTGGAAACATCAGTAACCATCACGAACGACGGGAACAGTCCGTTATGGTTCACCACACGTCATCAATTATTGATGGATGAGCGTGATGATGCCGACGAGACATGGGACCCTGTCTTCATGTGGGAAGCTGGAGAAATAGTTGATGACCACAGACTGGAAGGCATTGTCTTTATCGAGGACAACTGGATTATATCCGGAAGTAATAACGGCGATGTTGAGACCAATTATTTTTATATCTTCGACAGGATCGGGAATCATATTGAAAACGTACTTCAACCGGTTGAGTCGCGCTATGGCATCCGAGGTATGACCTATCATAACGGTTTTATCTACGGTGTTGAAACAACACATCTATACGAATTGAATCCGGATAACTTCTCGGTGAACCATATTTTCGATCTGCCTGTTCGTTTGAGTTCGGCGCGCTCTCTTGCCATTGATCCGGTTACAAATCACTTCTTTATCTCAGCCATCTCGAACGATATCTGGGAGTTTGAATTGACGAACGACGAGCTGCAGACCGTCAGTACCTTCGAACCTTTCGATCCGCGTGATGGCGATGCAATCCGTAGATATGGGATGGCGTGGTTCCGCGACGATCCTGACGGCTGCCCATTGTACATTATTAATAACAAGGATATCGACGGCGACTGCAACGTTCCGGATATCTCCATCTTCAAAATGAATCCGGTAACCTCCGAGATTCATTACCTCACCAGTCTGTCATATCTGAATCCTGGATACAGAGGAAGGGGTGGGATATACATAACACCCGGGTGGCATAATATGATCTGGACATTTGCCGCTGTCCTGGATAATCCCGACGGTGACGCGGTGGGTCTGTTCGAACTCGCTCCCAACCACAGTTGGCTTACATATTCACCGACAGCCGACACACTGGAGAGCGGAGAATCCGCGGAGATGCACTTCCGGTTTGAAACAACTAATCTCGATACCGGCTTTTACAGCGTCGGCATTCAGTTCGATCACAACGCCTTCCCCGGATGGTCGCTCCTGCCGATTTACGTGTCCGTGGGTTATTATGATGTCAATCAGCCCGAGGAGCCGCTGCCGCTCGAATATTCACTCGATCAGAACTATCCCAACCCGTTCAACTCTTCTACCGGCATCCTATACAGCCTGCCGAACGCAGGTGAGGTGAAACTGACAATTTACGACATACTCGGTCGTGAAGTTGCCGTTCCGGTTAACGAGCGTCAACCCGTGGGACGGTACAACGTATCGTTTGATGCAAGAGAACTGGCAGCGGGAATATACTTCTACCGCCTTGAAGTCGGAGAGTACTGCTCGGTCAGGAAAATGGTGCTGGTCAAGTAATCCAATTGTTTTGATCAAGTGATAACGGTCTATTTTTCTTGAATCATTAGATGATCGGGAACATAGCACCGACAACCTCCAGCTCCTCTCCCCTATTTCAAACAAATCGCCACACGATGCTCTATTCAAGCTCGTGTGGCGATTTCTCTATCGGCTTCGATATTTAACCTGTTCACTCGAAAGAGTGTGAAGTGAATGCTGTGGTGTTTGTTACCAACGGACCAGATTACTATTCCTCTGTGTTCCAGACTAATTCACAATCCTCGCTGACCTTCACCTGGTATCCCCACCTCCTTTTTAGCAGAGACATATTACAGAAATCATCTTCGGGAGTGTAGAAATTCCCATAGTAATCCTTAGTCACGATCAGTTGTTCCCGGATATTTTGAAAGGCAATCTCAGCCGGAATCTCAAAATCGGGCAGATAAGCTACAGTGTTCCAGCCCTCTCTGAGTGGTATTGCAGTTTCAATTCCATCTTCATGGTGAACACCGACAATCGTGATATCATTATAGCGCCACCCCAAGTTTATAAAATACCCCTGCAATGGTTCCCATTGCGGTATATTATTGAAATCATGCGCCGGCGCAAAAAAACGTCCATGACAGTCTTTCAAGAGATAAATTCTGTCATCTTCAACGAGGTCGGCGAATAATTCAGGAACGTCTCTTTCATTCGGAATTATCGGAAAGGAGATAAGCTGCCAACCTCTCTGCAAACTCATGTAAAACCTTACCTGATCCTCTGCCTCACCGACGTCGAACCGGAACTCCATAGCTTCCTGATCCTCTAATTCAGGTTCCTCCATATCCTCAGACCAGTAATATAATCTGACCAGGACGTTCACCACCCATTCGCCTTCAGCAAGCTCACCCCAGATATGGTCATGCTGGAACGGAGTCATCATCGCACCACCAGCCCTGTAATCAATAATTCTGAGCGTGATGGACAACTCATGATCGCCTTCCTCAAAGTCCTCAGTGTCAATCCAAAATCCCGTATCAGGGAACCAACCTCCAAACCGGGTGATGATGTCTTCACCTTCAACCGGATTATCGGGGATTACTGTAAACCTGTTGATTTCTTGTGCATGGACGAGTAAACTTAGGGAAAGAAGGATAAGAAGTACGAAAAACAATCGGGTCATGATTAACCTCAAGTTTTTGAACTCACTTACAAGATACACACGTTCATTATAATATGCAAGAATAACTTAAGGGATTTTCGTAAGATCATTCCTACGGGTAGATCCGGCAGCCACCACTATATCGAGGGTCAGTCTTGTTTTGCAGGTCTGATCCGGACTCGCAGAATGCAAGCTTCGAATGGACAAACCACCCGACTGATTTGAAACCCGGTCAGCAGAGCATGTCCGGGCTACACGTCGTATTTACGAATCTCTGACCTCATTTTAGACCCTGAATCCATGAAATCAATCTGTGTGGTGTAATATTTTGAGAATATTTATAAAAAATACCTTATATTGATTTCACAGTAAAGCATCGCTAAATTTATTGCCTTAAGGATTTCGGTTAAACCAAACAATATCAGGGAAGTTGATGTCGATTAAGAGTGATATTTCATCTGCGAGTGAGCATTTTGCATGCGCGTATTGTAATGAACTTCTTGAAGAAATGGATGATTCATTTTTTTGCCGGAGTTGCAATCAGTCGTATAACTACCTTGACGACGGCAGGATCGATCTTCGGTTGAAGCGGCTGAAACAGCAGAAACTCACGTTTAAGCTTGAGCCTGATTGCTATCGCGAAGCCCCCGTAAACGGCATGAAGTGGAAAATAAATCCCGATATTGTAAAACCTGATGATAAACTTACCAAAGTCTCCAGATACATGTTGAGCGAGCTGCCGACAGCAGACAATGACAACGCATTAAGTTTGGATATTGGGTGTGGAGCAATGCCTCATCGTGTTTATATTGAACGTGCCGGATATCAATATATCGGTTTCGATTGCGATGATCCTCAAGCGTCAATTATCGGCGATGCTCATGCTATTCCGTTTCCCTCCGAACACTTCGATTTGGCGACAAGCTACGCTACATTTGAACACTTTCGTTATCCTCCCATAGTTATGAATGAAGTTTTCAGAACGTTGAAACCGGGTGGATATCTCCATGGCTGGGTCGCTTTTATCGAAGGATTCCACGATTCATATTTCCACATGACCCACTGGGGAATCGGTTCCTTACTAAAACAAGCCGGATTTCAAATCGTATGGCTTGAACCGGATCGTAACAGTCTCTGGCACATTGTACATAACATGTTTCCCCGCTTCTCGGAGAGCCTTATCAGAAAACTTATCGCGCCTGTCTATTTGATGCACAGACTCTGGTTCAAGATTGGAAATTTAATTCTCAACCGTCGAGCGACATCTGAAGAAGCGAGGAAAAATCTGGTTCCGGGCGGTATTATGTTTCTCGTTAGAAAACCTGAATAACGCTTGACTTATGGCTTTCACCCTGTTAGCTTCAGCTTGATAAACAAACTGCACTACCCACCTGCTTAGCATGCTGAATACTTTCTCTTGAGTTTTAAACAATTTGTAAGGAAAGAAAATGCGCAAGACAATCATTTTAGTCACAATCATCTGCGTCGCACTGACAGCGAATGCAGACCTTTTCGC
>JABMRV010000140.1 GCA_013202285.1 bacterium
AGGCGGGAATCCAGACAAGTTTGTTATCTAACAACATAGCATTTTCTGGATTCTGGCTTCCGCCAGAATGACGACCATTGGAGTGAATATTTCAAAGAACTCGAGGACACCCTGCGACACGACCTTGTAATGCTCTTTCAATAGCTTGAAGACACTTGCCGGTACGCAATCAATAAGGTGGCGGACAGGAATGTCCACCCTCCCCGTTTAGAAAGCGGCAGACAAGAATGTCCGCCCTCCCCGGTCAGGAGGATATCTTCCTCCTGAACACAAAATACACACCCAGTCCAATCAACACAACCAGCGAGAACAACGAGATAAACAACCCCGCATAAAACCACTTCGGCTTAAAAACGAATTCCACCTTATGATCTCCCTCAGGTATGGCTATCGCACGCAGAACGCCGTCGGCGCGCATTATCACGGTCTCCTCGCCATCCACGAACGCCTTCCAGCCCGATGGATAATAGCTGTCCGCCAGCACTAACAGTTTCGGTGTTGACGTGCTGACCTTGATTTCAATACGCTCAGGTTGGTAATCGACAATGCGCGCATCCGCTCTCCCGCCGGGTTGTATTCTCAAAGACGGTTGACGATCAAGAAGCGTCAAAGTCGATGGCTCCCATTCGCCATGAACCATCTCATTCAGCGTCTGATCGAGGTCTTCAATTACGCGGTATTCCCCCACCAGCCGGGCTCGAGGCAGCTCATCCGGATTTCGATAAACATAAGCATTGCTGCGAGCAATCCTGTCGCCGTAAGCGACCACTGAAGCAAATCTCTCCGCCGGTACTGCAGGTTCACCATAACCCTGATCGCCAAACCATTTGAAAATCTGATCCAGCGGATAGCCTGAGATGATATAGCGAACATTCAACGCATTCAGAATTTTCGGATGATGATATATGGATTCAGGACTCTCGAGCTTGGCGACATTCAACAGTTTCTGATAGCCCGCCATCTTGGCGCCGAAATAACCGGAGGTCGATTCAAGCCCGAAATAGCTCCACCAGTTGGCAGCCCGATATTGATTGTCAACCGTGTGAATTCGGAATTTATCCTTGTCAGACGTAAGCTTCCTGACCACTCCCTCAGGGCTGAACAGGTTGACCCGATATGACCTGGGAGTGAAACTGACGAGTTTTTTATTCACCGGATAAAGATCGACTAAGAGAACAATGATAAACAGACCCGCTAGAGCCTGCGCCGGTATCTTCCTCCATATCGCAAGCGTTACAAGCGCGCACATCAGGACTGTCAATCCCAACACTCTCAGGACGTCGAGATATGCCGGTTTAAGTGCGGCGGAGAGAACCTGCGGGTTAGTGTCAGGTTTCAATGACATGGCGAAACCCTTGTACATACCGGAGAACATCCCCTCACCGATCAGGGCAATCAGCGCAATTACACCAACACCAACGGTAACCCACAATATGACCTTGCGGAATACTTTTGCTTCCTGCTTCGACCTGACCTGTTGAATGATTGCCTCCAGCCCAACTCCTGCAAGCAGCGCCATCGACAGCATCAGCAGCACCTGTCCCATCACCGGTGCGCGGAATTTGTTGAACATTGGAAGCACATGAAACAGGAAGCCATATAAAACGGCAAAATATTTGCCGAAAGACAACACCCATGCCGTCAATCCGAGGGTCAGCGGGAAGCCCCATTTTGATTTCGGCAGCAGCGCTAATGCAATCACAACCAGCATCAGGACAATACAGCCGAAGTACATCGGGTTGTGCGTAAACGGTTGCCCCTGTGGCGTCCCGACGGTTCCCCAGTAGGTCTGTCCGCCGAAACCCATGAAGTTGGGGAAGAGGAAGGTTATCGATTCGAGAGGATGAAACGACCAGCCGGTGGCATAATCCCAATTCAATCCGCCTCCTGCTGCTCCTGCTTCACCGGCTCCCCGGATTGAGAAGCGGGCAAAATCGAGCACGGACACCCACAGAATCGCCGACAGCGCCAGCGCCAGCAGCATCGCGCCACCAAAGAACGACAACAATCTGCTGTAGATCACGATCTCTTTGCGCATGATCGCTGAAATACCGTAATAGAGAAGGTACAATCCCATCAGCAACGCTCCATAGGCGGCAACCTGTGGATGCAGAGAGAGAATCTCAACGGCAAACACTGCTCCCAATGCAGCGGCTCGACCGATGGCAGGCTTGACACGCAGCCTGTCGAGCATCAGCCAGATCAGCGGTAGATAAGTCATTCCCATCAGCTTCGATCCATGTCCCACCTCTGCGAGAACGATGAGCTGCGGTGAGAACGCATAAGCTGCTCCGGCGAACCATGCCGCCAACCTGCCACAACGGAAATGTCGCGCCAGGAGATACATGAATATTCCGGCTAACAAGTAGTGAAACAACCATATACGGTAGTCACTCACACCGAATATGTAGCTCGCGACCCGAATGAAGTATTCAGGAGGGTAACAGAATAACGCATACTGAAGGCTGGCGAACAACGGTAGTCCGGAGAACAGGGTGGGATTCCAGAGTGGAAAACGTCCTTCGCTAAGAGCCTCTTCGCCCATCTTGTTCATTCCCGCTGCGGCAACCATATCCGCCGCCGGCGCCAATCCACCTCCCTGGAAAACAACGGGGATGAAAAAGATCACCAACAGGAGATATAAACATAGAAGCGCCAGTAAATCCCATTTATATCGGCTCCAGAAGTTGGTCTCAGACAATTTTTTCGCTGTCATCCTTCTCCAATATTGATTTGAGAAAAGTTGGACAATATCAAAATATAGTTACCGCACCCTGAAAAAGCAAAATGATCTATCACTTCGTTCCAGCACGGCGATTTTGTAATGTTTTCAAGTTACAGTTGCGAAACAGTTTTAAGATATGTATATTTGTTCGATAGTTTAACTGAAACCACTTACGAAAATTCTGTTTTGAATAAATAAACCGTTTGGAGGTCAACATGGATAAAAGTGAATTCTGGAATAAACTGAAGAAACGTCTCGTCGAAGTATCAACCGCCGCCGCTGATTTCACCGAAGAACAGGCACTCATCGGCAAGCTTAAGTTCGATATTCTGACTTTGAAACGCAAGATAGATCATCGGCAGCGTGAAATTGGACAGCGAATCTGTGAACTTGCCAAAGAAGATCCTCGTCCGTTGGCTTTTAATGACGATGAGATCGTTCGTCTCATCACAGAGATCGACGAACTTGAAGTTCAGGTTATTGCAAAACGTGACAATATCACACTCGTCTCAGATCAAGTCAGGTCAAAGAGACAGGAACAGCAGAAGAAAGCCGCTTCCGAAGCAACCGGCACAACCGAACCTCCTCCTGCAAAGAAAACCACCGCAGGAAGGAAAAAAGGTACGGGAACAAAACGTAAAGCCACCACAACAAAACGCAAACGCACCACTGCCAAACCTAAGAGCGGCGGCACAAGAAAATCGACTCCCAGGAAAAAAACGGGGAAGAAAGAATAGAAGGCAGAGGAATGCAAAACTGCCTCATCTTTTTTCTCCTTTTAATAGCTATGGGTGACCTGTCCAGCCTGTTGGACAGGTTTATTCCAATGACTTGATAATGAATAAACTTGATTATCGATATCCGACAAGGGAACCGAAAAAGGAGCGGTTGCGTTAAAAGTAATAGATATGAAGATTATTCGCACTTCACATGGAAAATAAATGCCGTGGTTTAATCCCACGGCATTAATGTCATATAGGACAACAGAGAATGACCAACGGATCGTATTTCGATGAAGATAATAATCAGACGAATGTCACGAAAAAACCGGACTCCATGAACCGCTTGAAAAGAGTAGTAATAACTTCACTGTTTGCCGTGATCTGTGTCGCCGCAGGATTCATGCTGGGTACCAGACGGGAAACTCCGAAACCGGTCAACATGCCACAGACGGATTATCATTACACACCACCCTCCCCGTATTCAGGTCCTCTGGTCGATGAAGAAGGCAACAGCCCCTTCGTGCGTGTCGCTGAAACAGTCAAACCGGTAGTGGTGAACATTACCGCAGAGAAAACCCTTGAGGATTACCCCTCAATTCCCTTTGATATTTTCGACTGGGGTCCTTTATTTGGTCAACCGCAGCATGAGCGCCGCCGAAGACCACTTATAACCAGCGGCGGTTCAGGCATCATCATCGACCGTGAAGGCTATATCCTTACGAACAATCATCTCATCACCGACGCGGACGAAATAACCGTCAAACTCGCCGACCAGTCCGAACATTCCGCCAGGATCATCGGGACTGATCCTGAAACCGATATTGCTCTTATCAAGATCGATTCACCTGTGAGTGAGGAAATGGTGGCTCGTTTCGGCGACAGCGACAAGATCCGCATCGGTGAATGGGCTATCGCCGTCGGCAATCCATTCGGTCTCGACTGGACGGTGACCGTTGGCGTAATTTCAGCGCGCGGTCGTTCAAATCTGCAGCTCGGCGGTGAAATCGGTCCCGCCTACCAGGATTTCATCCAGACCGACGCTTCGATTAATTTCGGCAACTCCGGCGGACCCTTAATTAACATTCGGGGTGAAGTAATCGGTATCAACACCGCCATCAATGCCCAGGGTCAGGGAATTGGTTTTGCCATCCCCGCCAAATTGGCTTTCAAAGTTCTGGAACAATTAAAGGCTTCAGGTGAGGTTCACCGCGGGTATCTCGGAATCTACCCTACCGAGCTAAGTGAAATCAAACGGGAGGCGCTCGGCATAGATGAAGACATCATGGGTATTTTCGTGGATGTCGTTGAAGAAGGAACACCTGCCGATAAGGGCGGCTTGAAAGGTGGTGAAGTCATCACCGAAATTGAAGGCAGACCGATCAGGGAAGTCAAAGATTTTCGTTTTCTTATCGCTGATTACCCTCCCGGGACGTTTGTTGAAATGACTGTCTTGCACAAGGGAAAGCTCAAAGAGATGAAATTCAAGCTGGGTGATCGAACTGAATACATCAACCGGGCTGAGAGCCCAAAGATGAAAAGCGAGCAGTACTGGCTCGGTATCGAAGTCGCTTCAACAGAGAGCCCTGAAGGGAGGAGGCTTGGTGTAAAAGGTATTAAGGGTGTGGTTGTTGTCTCGGTTATTCGAGGATCACCCGCCGAAGGTCTCATGGAGACCGGCGATGTTATTGTCGAGATTGGTGGCATTGAGATCGAAAGTATGGATGACTATGACCGTGCTGAGGAAGAACTCAAAAAACGTGAAAAAGCCATTCCATTCTGGGTAAACAGAAACGGACGCCGCACATTCATCCCGATACGACCGGGGTAACGGTAAAAGTGTGAAATGGCGAAAGTTTGTGAAGAAAAACGTCTTATAACTTCGTCGATCCAACGAAACAGCCTATCCGAAGGTATGAAACAGGGATTATCACTGCGATCCTTGCGAAAGCAGGGGGAAGCAATCTCATTGATAATACACTGTTTGAGATTATTTCGTGTCTTCCTCCCTGCAAAGACACCATTCTCGGATAGCTTGGAAACCGGAATCCAAAGCAGTTATAGGCAGAATCGATAAATTTACCGTTTGAAACAAAAAAAACCTTAAAAAGTCTTTTACCACTTGACTCAGCGGGTTTAGGCGGTTATATTCGATCTTAGAAACCGTATTTAAAACCATCCCACCAACCGCGAGGAGGCTATAGTGAACAAGTCCGATCTCATTACAAACATCGCTTCTAAAACAAGCGCGTCAAAACGAGATTGCGAATCAATGTTGAAAGCTTTCACCGACACCGTTATTAAAGCGGTAGCAAGAGGAGATAAAGTCTCCATGGTCGGCTTTGGAAGCTTTGGAGCTGTCAAACGTAAAGCACGTACCGGTCGTAATCCTGCAACCGGACGTCCAATCAACATTCCGGCGAAGAAAGTACCCAAATTTACCGCTGGAAAAGAGTTCAAGGATAGGATCGGCTAACCGATCAAAATCCTGAGCAATCAATAGGGAAGATCCACACGGGTCTTCCCTTTGTTGTAACGACACCATGAAATGCGGAATAGTAGGACCACCCTTAGCGGGTAAAACTACACTCTTCAACATATTGACCGGCTCATCGTTCTCAGATCAGTATGGCGGGAGTAAACGTGAACTCCGACGAGGCGTGGCGCATCTGGCGGATCCCCGCCTGGAAGCCGTCGCGCGCGTTACCGGTTCGGCTAAGATCACACCGGCAGCCGTTGAGTATATCGATGTCCCCGGAGTAACCTCTGAGAAGCAGCATCCCGAAGTATCGGGATACCCGCCTCACTACCTGTCAGAGCTGCGAACAGCGGACATGCTCGCACTGCTGCTTCGCGAATTCAAGGACGACCGGATTCCTCACCAAACCGGTTCTATCGATACTGCAAGAGATCTAATCGACGCCACACTGGAATTCATCATCAGCGATCATGCCATCGCCGAACGTCGTCTGAAGAAACTCGCCAAGACCCAGGATAAAGCCTCTCAACGTGAGGAAGAACTCCTCGAACGCTGCCGCGATGCCCTGGACAGCGAAACCGCTTTACGAGAATTCGACTTCAAAGAAGAGGAGAAGAAAATCCTTAGTCCCTATTCATTTCTGAGTCTGAAACCGTTACTCGTTGTGGTGAACGTCGATGAAGAGACTGCACCGCGTACCGGTGATCTGCTGGATCGATTGAGATCAAGTACGGATCAAGTGACGAAGAATGTCGGCTGGGTAGCGGTTGCTGCCGGTATCGAAGAGGAGATTTGCAATCTCGAAGAGGACGACCGAAGAGAATTCCTCGATGAACTCGGCTTCAAGCTCCCGGCGCTTGACAGAATAATCGAGGCTACCTTCAGTCTGCTCGGGCTTATAACTTTCCTTACATCCAACGAAAAGGAGACCCACGCCTGGGCAATTCCGGCAGGCAGCAGCGCCGTTCAGGCGGCTCGAACCGTCCATGAAGATTTTGCGCGGGGTTTCATACGTGCGGAGGTATGCCGCTGGGATGAACTGGTAGAAGCCGGTTCTTCGGCACGGTTACGTGAAATGGGAAAGATGAGGTTGGAAGGTAAGAAATATATCATTCAGGATGGCGACCTGCTCGATATCCGGTTCAACGTCTGATACTTCTGTTTATTCTGATGCTTGGAAGTAGTGCCTGTTGAAGAACTCATTGAAATTGTCATCCGCCTGCCGTCATCCCGAAGCGTCGGGATGACGGAAAAACAAGGATCCCGCTGGCAGACGAGGGCGTCTGCCAGCGGTCTAAAGGACTTTTTCAACAGGACTAAGTAATTTCGCGCAGGTGATGATCTATTAGGAAGCAGTGGTCTTCTTTTCCCGCTTTGCCTTAAGCTCTTGGGATAGTGTCCACCAGAACTCTTTGATACCTGAAACGGTCATAAGTCCCAATATAATCAGCATCACACCTATGGTTCCACGCAGCCCAATTTCGTCACCCAGAACGAATATACCAGCAGCAAGAAAAAGACCACCGACGAGCCTTCGGATTATTATCAACAACATTTATTCCTCTAATTTGTGCTTCAGCTGGCTGCTTCTGATGAGGACAAGAGAAGTTACGTCCTATAAACCAGATACCCACAAGATTGCAAGGATAAGCAGGCATACAAAAATCACACCACCACAAACCCAAGCCAAACAACGGAATACGTTATTGGGAAAACATTTCCAATCAACCATAGACAGATTCAACCTTAAGGTGAATAATTAATGATCATAAATAGGACGGCGATGTCCTTCAGATAAGGTTTAATGTGTAGCATCAACCAGTCCAACTTACCACAGTTCGAATAAAACGAATACAAAAATCGGAGGAACTTCGTCAAGGTATTGATGACCTATTCTGAAGCAGTGGTCTTCTTTTCCTGCTTTGCTTTAAGCTCTTGGGATGGTGTCCAATAGTACCCTTTGATACCGGAAACTATTAGGACACCCATGATCATAAGTAGGACGCCGATGCTGCCGATCTCCGAAATGTCCTTTTCCAGAAGGATCCAACCTGCCACAAGAACAGCGCCGCCGATTATTCTTCGGATTATTATAGTAGTCATTTTAAGCTATGATGCCTCTTTAGATTTCTCAGCAAGATATTTACTTGCTTTACCATAGAGCCTAGTTACACCAAAGCCAAATGTATCCGACAAGATAGTTCCTATGACATCAAGAGTATCTTGCCAAGCACATGTCCCATAAGAACCCTGTTTCCAAAAATCAATAGCTACAGCTGTCAATATATTAGCTTCCAGTGCTGCAACAGTTGCTGGCGAATTCATGCTATTCAGCTCAGAAACGATATCCTTTGCTATCTGTGGAACAGATTCAGATGAAATATCGACCGTTCCCGTTAAAGTTTTGTTATTAATGTCAACTTCAACAGAGAAGGAAGTCGTCGCGGGAGATAATGGCTTCGTAATACGCATCTGAACATCATAATCAGAATTATCAGCGTATTTGGTGTCAATGTACAACTTGATAGTTGTGCCTTCTGAAAGCCACTCTTCAATAGTCAGCTCTGTTGTTGTTCCTTTTTTAAGTACAACTTTCGACTTCTTAGTTGTATCGTTCCAACTGAACTCAATTGAAGCTTCTTGCAATGCCGCGTTTTTTCCTACAACCTTCTCGACATTATTTTCTGAATCGTAGTGAACTTCGACCTTCTCAGATCTTCCAAAACCTGTATCCTCGTTATAGAGCCAATAAGTTGGAAAATCCGGAGCACCAATAAACTGATGCCAAGTAGCACAACGTTTAACAACGTCGTGAATCAATGGTGAAAGCCAAGCTGCCTTTCCTGACATAATAACCTCCTTATATGATATAGTTTTAATTAGAAATAAGATAGTTACGGGCCTAACCACTCTTTAATATACTCCCCCTCCTCCCAAAAGTCAAGAGAATTATTAATGCGAAAACAAAAGAGGAGTTCGGTTGAACTCCTCTTTTTCAATGTAGCCCCAAGGAGAATCGAACTCCTGTTGCAGGGTCGAAAACCCTGTGTCCTAACCACTGGACGATGGGGCCCTTTTGAATTCAATAACGTGGAAGGTGGACATCCCCCGTCTTCCGCCAGTTGGCAGGCTTTGTCCGTCACTTTATCAATCGTTGTTAGCGGTTGGGTGAGTGATGGGACTTGAACCCACGGCCACCAGGGCCACA
>JABMRV010000141.1 GCA_013202285.1 bacterium
ACTTGTGATCCCGGATCAAGTCCGGGATGTCGGGCCACCCGCCGTTAGCAGGGGGGAATGCTTGTACTCCCCTCCTATTGGCGTATGGGGGGGTCTTATTACCTGATTAACATTATCTTCTGCGTCGCCACTTCCCCCGAACTCTCCAACCTCACGAAATACAATCCGGATGGAAGGTCATTAGCCGATAGAGTTGAGGTATGGATGCCGGGTTGTTTGTAATCTTCAAACAGCATTGTTATCTGATGACCTGTTAAATCATACACTTGCAACGACACGTTTCTCTGATAAGGTAGTCCGTACCTGATTGTTGTTGATGAGTTGAACGGATTGGGATAGGCGGGATAAAGGATGAAGGCGGAAGGATGAGGGATGAAATTGGACGAAATCCCGCGTGCTTCGGAGGCGTCGTAAATTCCCATGTTTGTACCATCTGCTACATAGATCAATCCATCTTCTGACAGGGCAACGCCAAGAGTCCTCCCCGGTGTATCATAGAATCCGACTTCGTAAGGATGTTCAGGATCGGCAACTGAGATGATACGCAAACCTCTTTCTCTGTCCGCTACGTAAGCATAGTCGCCGGAAACCGTGACACCCCTGGCTTCTCCAGGTGTATCATAGAATCCCACTTCCTGCGGATTTTCAGGATCGGCAATTGAGATGACACGAAGACCACTATATCCAGCGGCGGCATAGATGAAGTTCCCTGCGATAGCTACATTTACTGCATCGTACCGAGCGTATAATATCCCAACTTCAATCGGTTGTGTAGGATCGGAGACATCCACCACGTGGAATCCACTATCTTCTTCTGCTACATATGCATATGTGTCCCAGATCGCTACACTCAGGGCATCACCCGGTGTGTCGAAAGAACCAACTTCTGTGGGGTGTGATGGATCGTTGATATCAACCACACGCAAACCGCTCCTCCCGGTTGCGATATAGGCATACCTCCCAGAGACTGTGACTCCAATAGCATTTCCCGGCGTGTCATAGAAACCAACTCTCACGGGGTTTGAAGGGTCGGATATATCCACTACGTGAAAACCATTGTATCCGCTAACAATATAGATATAGTTCTCGAAGACAGCCAAATCCCGAGCACTGCGTGTTACACTTAAGGCATCAACTTCTATTGGATGTCTCGGGTCGGATAGGTCCACTACACACATACCGCGATATCTGTCCGCAAGATAAGCATAAGTACCTGAAACAGCTACACTTAAAAGATAGCCTCCGTAATTACTGTAGCCACCGATCTCTTCTGGATCGGATTGATCGGAAACATCCACTACACGGAGCCCTCGCTTATCATCTGCAATATATGCATATTGTCCAGACACAATCACATCCCAAGTTCTGTATGCTGTGTTAAGGAAGCCAACCAGTTCCGGGTTCTCGTGGTCCGAAACGTCCAATACTATCAAACCACCATTATCATCCGCTATGTAAGCGTAGTTGCCTGAAATCGTTATGTTTAGAAACCTTGACATTTCGAAAAAACCAACTTGCAGCGGTTGCGCAGGATCCGAAACATCTATAATGTGCAATCCAACAAGATCTTCCGTGAGATACGCATAGTTCCCGGAGACTGCTACATCCTTTGCTGCACGTTGAGTGATGTAGAATCCAATTTCACTTGGTCGTGATGGGTCAGAAATATCCACTATACGAAGTCCACTAAAGCCACTTGATACATAGGCGTAGTGATCGGAGATCACCACATTGTTGTTAGAACCAGGCGTATCACAAAATCCTACTTCCCTTGGTTGTGAAGGATTAGAGACATCTACCACGCGCAGACCTGCTGTATAAGCAGCAACATAAGCGTACGAACCAGTTACTGCAACTCCAAAAGTCCAACTTGGCAAGCGACAATATCCTATTTCTGCTGGGTGCTCTGGTTCTGACACATCTATTACACGTAGATCACCTTCTCTATCAGCAATATAGGCATAATCACCGGATACATATACATCAGAAGCCACACCTGGAGTATCATAGAAACCAACTTCCTCAGGGCACGTTGGGTCGGATACGTCCAAAACCCGAAGACCGCTCTCCCCTGTCACAACATAAGCAAAGTCCCGTGAAATAGCTACACCGATGGCTGGGCTCCAAAAGGAATAGAGTTTGCCCACCATTGTTACGTTTAAGCTATCCTGGGCGAAAAGGTCTGCGTTTGCTAAGAACGCTATACAGATGACTGTGATTATAAGGATTGTGTTACGCAGTACTCTTCTTCTTGAAGAGTTCCGGTATGCGAAGCGGGGAGGTATTGGGTTGGTTGACATTTTCATCTTCTCCTTTAACACTACAGTAAACCTGTTGCTCATAAATTGCAATCAATTAACATATCTATAAATATAACACCCGGTTTTGGCTGAGTCAAGACCTGACGCAACGCGGGATTCTCTAATCCAGCGATAGTATAACTCATGTGCTGTAGGGTGTCCCCACCCTGCAGCGAAAGCCAGTACCAATAACCGCAGGGTGAGGACACCCTGCGGCACGCATGTTGATCTTACTACTGGATTACGAACATAAATAAAACCCCATAAACCAAAATGTCAAGGGTTTATGGGGCTATAGCTGGGAGACAGGGATTCGAACCCCGATTACATGGTCCAGAGCCATGTGTCCTGCCGTTGGACGATCTCCCAAAAGGTTAACTAAATTAATATTTAGTTTATACTAAGTCAATAGTCACTTAAATCTAATCGACGTTGGTTTCAAAATGTCATCCTTTTCTGATCCTCCTGCCGAACATTCTTTTACCGGGAAGCAGCCGCCTGAAGGATCACCTGCCAGATGACTTCAGCCGTCCTGTCCCACGAGAACATGTCTGCCCTTTCAAGTCCCCGGCGACGAAGATCATTTCGCAGTTCATCATCTGCTGCCAAACGCTTCATACCATCAGCGATAGAATCCACATCGCTTGGCTCTATGAACAGGGCAGCATCCCCTGTCACCTCAGGGATCGCAGTGACCGCTGAGGACAGAACCACCGTTCCACAAGCCATTGCTTCCAGCACAGGCAGACCGAATCCCTCGTACAACGATGGAAATAACAGCCCGACAGCGCCGCGATAGTAACACGCTAAATCCGAGCCGGAAAGAATTCCCGTGATGAACACCTTTCCCTGCAACCCGTTTTTGTTGATCCAGTCGTGAATGCGAGGTTCATTCGGAGCGCAGAGAACAAGCTCTACATCGTCGCTGATACCGGAACGTGCATAGGCGGCAAGCAGACGCTCCAGGTTCTTGTGAGGTTTTGAGTTCCCGACAAACAGCAGATAAGGTTTGTCTCTATCCTGCCGAGGTCCGTCGGTTATAAATCCTGATGACACGCCGTTACCGACCACTATCACTTTTTCTTCCGAGACATTCGCCCAACTGATAATACGCTGCTTTGAGTAGTTAGATACTGTCAATATTCGGAAGGCTTGTTTTATTGCCGGTCTGACGATCGAGCGATAGTATAGTTTTTTAGTCATATTGCATTCTTCAGCAACATCGATATGTATCAGATCATGAATCGTGAAAATAAAGGGCGCTGCACAGCGCAATGGCGGATTAAAACCGGGACTGAAATAGACCTGAGGACGCAGCCGTGAAATGGTGTAGCTGAGCCAGAGCGGATCGACAAAGCCCAACTTGGATGGACCATTTGGTAGAGGTTCATACTCCGGCAGTCGGTTGATAACTTCCGCTGCAAACCTTCCTATACCGTGAGGAGCGATCCAGCGTGTATCTACTAATACTTTCATTTAATCGTTGAAATCCTTGTTTTTCCGTCAAGCGCGGGCGGGCAGGGACACCCGCCCCACCAAGGACATGCTCCCCACATATGTGGAGTAAAGCTGTACTTCACTTTGTACTAATATACAAAAAAAGACCCGCAGTGAAGTACGGGTCTTTATTTAAGGTCTGATTGAAACAATCATTCTCTAAAATAACGACCGGGAGGGAGACCTCTTCCACCTCGGTCACCGCGCTCAATACGCTGAAGCACAAGGCGTACACGGTTGCGCTGATCGGCGATAACCTCCAGCCGTGCTCGAGCAATACCACCGCGAACCGTGGCGGTTACGATGTAATTACCTACGGGAATATCTACGAAATAAAACATACCACGCCTGTCGGACTCGGTTCTGAGCATTCTTCCATGTCTGCCGCGGTTACGATCCAAGTGTTGAAGCGTTACAACCGCACCACCAAACGGATCGCCGTTGGGAGCCTGAACGATGCCAACAACTGCGCCGACGGCACGGTCATCACCACCGCGACCTTCGAGTTGAAGCCTGATACGAGTTACCTCGCGGTCTTGAACTTCAATTTCAGCGCGAGCACAACCTGCATCGCTGCGAGCCATTATGACATAATTGCCGGCGGGAACACGGTTGAATTCAAATAAACCACCTCTATCGGTCTCTGTTTGAGCCGTATAAGGACGATCTCCGCGCACAATCTGCTGAATGGCAACATCAACGCCGCCGACAGGATTGCCGCGGGCATCGATCACCTGCCCAATGATTTGTCCCTGAGCATAAACGTCCTGACCGCTGAAGCCAAGTGCGATAAATGCGACGAGTATCGTTAATAGAATCGTTTTTTCTCTCATTGTAGCCTTACTCCTGTTTGTAGCTTTTCATTAAAATAACCTATTATCTGGTTGAACGCAAGCAGTGTGCCAGAAAATATGAGAAGGTGATGCTTAATTCTATCCTCTAATAGTGCTTGTCGATAAGGTCCCTTCTATGTCATTCCCGCGCAGGTGGGAATCCAGATATGTCTTTGTTATTACGTGGATTCCGGCTTTCGCCGGAATGACGAAACCGGAATAACAAAGTACCGCTAATCCTCAATTATCTCAACATTAGCCCTCGGCAGCACGATGGTCTCGCCATCGTCGAGCTTCATCTCCAGTACCCGCACTTTTGCCCCGGTCTCGAGCTTCTGCAACTCGGGAGGAAGTCCTGCCAGGGTCCCTATTCTCCCGAAGTGAGGCTGGCGAATGACGCGCAACAGGTGTCCCATCTTCAAACCGCCGACCTCCTCCTCTTCATCGGATTCCGGCGCCTCCTGTTCCGATGGGATGATAAGCTCGGGGCGTATCACACCTGCTCTGATCTGGGTCGCGCCCGATACTGAAGCCCCTCGCCCGTCGTTTTCACGTATCAAGTCGAACGTTCGGTGAGCCATACCTATCTCACCGAATCCCTCCGTCAATACCAGCGTTGTTGGGATGTCTTCCTGACCGGTGATGGCGACACCCTGCTCGTAACCGAGAAGCTCCTTCAGATGTACGTTCTTGAATCCGCCCGTGACAACCGCTACCGCACCCGCTTTCATCGCCTTCTTGAACCCCGCCAGCGTTATTCTCCCACCGCCGACAACTATACAACCTGACAGATCGCCGGTGATGTCCGCCTCGTCGAGCGTCTGATCCGGTGACGAGACCATCACCTTAATCCTGCCGAATTTCTCGCCGCCGATCCCGAAAATTCCCTGAATGATCGCCCCGCTGGTTTCGATCTCGACACATTCGTTCTCGAACACCCTCGTCACATTACCATCAATATAAGCCGTAACTTCGACCGGTATGGGAGGTTCGCGCAGTATAAGCTGACCGGTAACAGGCGAAGCGCTCTCCAGGACACCGTCTATCGGTGAAGGGAGAGTCGATTTGAACAACCCAAAGAAGGACTTCGACAGAGCGATGGTTTCACCCTTCTTTATCTCGCTGCCTGGTTCAACCACCAGCGCTTCACCTATGTCCGCCGGAAGGATGCCAAGCTGTCCGGCGCAGTTTACCGGATGGACATTACCCGGCAATTCCGTGCGGGCAACGACCTGCTCAGCGGATACTCTATCGCCAATATTAACGACGACATTGCCCTTTAACGGGAGCCATCTCTCCTTTACTATGCGGGTGAGGCGCGCGACACGCAGACCCGGTGTATATGAATGAGCCATTATTCTCCTGTGGTTACCTCCATCTCCAGATCACACATAATAATAATAACACATTAAACATACTACAATCAAGTCCTAAACCGTCTCATCGACATGAAAATACACCTGCTTGACTTAGTAGAGCGATTATGCTATATTTGACTATGCAAAATCGAAAGCTAACCGCAAAATCACTACCGGGTGTCTGGACTGCACTGGTAACACCTTTCAGCCGCGGGAAGGTCAACATAAGCAAGGTTTCCGAACTTGTTGAACGGGCAAAGGATGCCGAACTGTCCGGAGTTGTTCCTCTCGGCTCAACCGGTGAAGCCGCATCTCTCGAAGATGATGAGAGAAGTCAGGTCATCTCAGCCGTTGTCAAGGCGTCTTCCGGGAATATCCCCGTTATGGTCGGTGCGGGCAGTAATAATACACTAAAAACGATCAGGAATGTTCAACAGGCAGCCGATCTCGGTGCAGACGCTGTTCTCATCGTTACACCGTATTACAGCAAACCCACGGCGGAAGGTCAGAAGAGGCACTTTCTGACGGTGGCGGATGCGTCTGAACTGCCCATCGTATTGTATCATATCCCCTCCCGCTGCGGGGTGGGAATACCTCTTGAGCTTGTGATCGAACTATCCCATCACCCCAATATTATCGGGATCAAGGAAGCGGGTGGAGATGTATTCCGTTCAGGAGAGATCGCCTGGAGAACGGATGACGGTTTTGCGGTGCTGTCGGGTGACGATCCTCTGACTTTGGCACTGATGTCAGTCGGTGCGGTCGGAGTTATCTCGGTAATATCGAATATTTTTTCAACAAAGTTCAACTTCATGGTGAAAATGTGCCTCGAAGATAGATACAGCGAAGCGTTATTGATCCACCGCGAACTATCACCCATGTTAAATGCATTAAGTCTCGAAACCAACCCGGCGCCGATCAAGGAAGCTATGAACATCATGGGGATGAAAATCGGCAGGGTTCGCCCGCCTTTATCACCGGTTACAACATCCAATCGCAAATCACTTCATCAAGCTATTGAATTATCTTGGATGATAGATTGATTAAGGTTCTTCTCTTCGGTGCAGCAGGCAGAATGGGAGAACTCGTTGCAGAAGAACTCAATGAGCAGGAGGATATGACCCTCGTTGCCGGAGTGGAAAGTCCGGGTCATGCTGCGATAGGTTCTGCAATGGGGAACGCTCCCGTTATTGCCGACAGCTCGGAATTTCCCGAAGCTGACGTTTGGGTCGATTTCAGTTTGGCTGGTACGGCATCAGATCATATCCGGCTGGCAGCCACTATAAGCAAACCTGTGGTTGTGGCTGTAACGGGTTTCGATGACAATGCACTCCGTAAAATCGGGATATTTGCAGAATCATGTCCCGTTTTAATAGCACCCAACCTGTCCGTGGGCATGGGCGTTATGGACAGGCTGGTGGGTGATACAGTCCGGCTGCTTGGAGACCAGTTCGACCCGACGCTGTCTGAGCTTCACCATTCAACCAAGCAAGACTCGCCCTCCGGCACGGCTCTGTGGCTCGCTGAACAGGTTGAAACCGAAGGCAAATCGGTACAGATAACCTCGCAGCGCGCAGGCGGCGCTGTCGGTGAGCATCAGATGAGATTTGTCGGCAGGGATGAGGAACTCGTCATCACGCACCGGGCTTTTTCAAGACAGGCATTCAGCCGCGGTGTACCGCGAGCGGTCAGATTTATTCTTAATAAGAAACCGGGATTGTACTCGATTCGCGATATGTATGGTGGTGGATAATTAGCACTACTTTGTTAAGTATCCCCAAAGGGGATTACGATGAATAGCCACCGGCGTTAGCTGGTGGTCATGAATGTATTTTCACCCCTGACCCTGAAGGGATCGCCCGTTGCAGAATTTGTTACATTCCATCAGGAAATAGTTATTGGCAATAATTATACAGAAATTCGGCGGAAGACTACTCGAGACGCCAGAGCATATACGCCGTGCGGCTCAGCATGTGATTAAGACCAAGATCGACGGAAATGATCCGGTCGTTATTGTTTCCGCTCCCGGCAGTACCACCGACCGCTTCCGGGAGATGGCGCTCCAGATTACCGATAAGCCGGACGAGCGCGAGATGGACATGATGCTCTCGGTCGGTGAGCGAACCGCAATGGCGCTGCTGGCGATGGCTATCAACGCCGAAGGACATCACCGAGCCGTTTCCTTCACCGGTTCACAGGTTGGTATAATCACCGACACGCACCACACAGATGCGCGTATAATCGAGGTTAAATGCCTGCGCATCAGGGAAGCGCTCGATAGGGGCGAGATTCCAATTATCGCCGGTTTTCAGGGGATCTCCGTTGACAAAGAGATCACCACGCTTGGAAAGGGCGGTTCCGACGCCACCGCCGTGGCTCTGGCAGCCGCTTTGAAGGCTGAACGGTGCGAACTTGTCAAGGAGAATGGCGCCGTGTTCAGCGCCGATCCCGAGCTTGTATCCGATGCCGTTCCGCTGCCTGAAATCGACTACGACACGCTTGAGGCGATTTCCACAGCCGGAGCGCAGGTTGTTCAACCGCATGCCGCTTCACTGGCAAAACAGCACGCGGTAACACTGTCAATAACAGACGCTGAGGGCACAAAAGGGACACTTGTGACCGACCGCAGTCTCAAGACGACCGGCGTTGCGGCGGTTGTGATCGATGATAATCTCTTCCTGACTAAAGGAAGCGATGCAGATCTGGAAAAGAAAGAACTTTCAGAAATCGATTTCGCCTTCTGGAACAGCAGTTCGAGCTTGATTGTCTCCAGGGATTGCCCTGATGGCAATGGAGTAACTGCGGTAGCTCTACTGAATATAATCGGTTGGGGAACATGCGTTGACAGTGATCTGGTGACGGTCTCGCTGAAGTCTCTGTCAGATGCCGGGATAACACCGATTATTAGCCTGGTGCACCGCGGCGATTTCATCGTGCTGCTGAGAAGTGAAGACGGGAAGGATGCCGTAAAAGTTGTACATAAAACCTGTCTGGAAAATCGATACATTAAAACACCTGCGAGTTAATCCTGTTAACTACGGGATTAACAGGACATAAACGGACAACATTTGTTTAAGCATACAATATTTTCATTTTTAATAATAACACTCTTATGCTGCCTGCTGCATGGCAGCGAATCCAAACGTTCTGAGGAGGATATGGCAAGAACGAAATCACAGACCGATAACGAAGGCACTCGTAAAAAGGTCGAACGCATTCGCAAACGGGAACTCCAGGGTCCTGATCCCATTGTTAGAATTGGTCTGATGGAGGAATACGACCGGATTAGCTTCTCCGTCCGGAATAAATACGACATCGTCAGCTTATCGGGTGAAATGATAGAAGCCGGTGTTGTGAGCGATCAACGATGGCATGTAATCCCTGACCGTACCAACGAGGCGCGCGCTATTTACAGTGTCCTGACCACCGCTTTCGCCAGACGCGACTCGGCGGATAAACTCCGACGCACTCTTTCACAACAGAACTACTCTGCAAGAGTGATCGAAGTCGGTGAAGAAATCCTGATCGACGGTAGATTAATAACCAATAATATTAAATACCGTGTGTTAATAGGGCGCTGGGCTACCGAACGTGAAGCCAAGCAGCACATCGATGAATTCCGTGATGACTTTGCTCCGCGAGTTGTACGCCAGATAGTGCGTCCCGCTTCCGGCGTCATCGAGCTTCACAACCATGATTACACCGAGAGCCGCATGATAGAGGATGGTTTCAGGATCATCCCCAGGACAGACGATTCTGAAGTTACACTGTACAGCGTGCGCGAAGGTACGGGTTTTCACTGGGAGCGAGAGGTTGACCGAACCTACCCGGGGATCATCGAGATCAGGATCGATCACCGCGGTCTCCTGATGTCGCTCACCGAACTACCGCTGGAGTTGTACCTTGAAGGGGTTGTTCCCGCTGAGATGCCCTCAACTTTTCCTATAGAGGCGCTTAAAGCTCAGGCTGTTGCCGCACGCAGTGAATTGCTGTCCAAGATCGGTCTCAAACACCCCAACGACCCGTTCGATCTCTGTGCGCATGTTCACTGTCAGGCATATTCAGGCTGTTCACACTACGATGAACTTGCTTCCAAGGCGGTGAAACAGACGCATGGGCAGGTATTGATGCTCGACGGAAAGGTTGCCGAAGCGGTTTACAGCGCTTGCTGCGGCGGACATACCGAGGACAAGGTGAATGTATGGCAACCTCCCGATTCACCTCATCTGAAAGGTAGGTGGGATATTACTTCAGACAAGGATATTCCCAAAAAACTTGATCTGAGCAGGGAGACCGACATCGAAAAATGGATCTCTATGAGACCAAAAGCCTGGTGCAACCCAACAGCACATGAAGATCTACCGGACAATCTCATCAATGCGGAGAAGTATTTCAGGTGGGAAATTACCTATTCTCGCAGGGAACTCGAGGACATCATCCGCCGCAAATCAGGTGAGGATATTGGCAACCTGATCGACATCATACCACTGGAACGAGGCAACTCAGGACGGTTGATGGAGATCGAAATACTGGGAACGATGCGCAATCTTCGGATCCAGCGTGAGTTAAAAATCCGAAACGTTCTTTCACCCAAGTATCTGTATTCCGCTTGTTTCACCATCACCGTTGAGGATGGCGCCGATGGCAGACCGATCAACTTCATCCTTCGAGGCGCCGGTTGGGGACACGGTGTGGGTATGTGCCAGGTCGGTGCAGGGGTAATGGCTGCCAGGGATCATGACTTCAAAGCGATACTCAACCACTACTATCCCGGTACTACCGTGGAAAAAATATATGGAGATTAATTTCTTACTAAATAGTGTCTGCTGAAAAAGTTCCTTCTATGTCATTCCTGCGGAAGCAGGAATCCAGTAACTTCAATGGTTTATCAGATTTTTCTGGATTCCCGCCTGCCAGGTTGTCCGAGAATGTCATCTGTCCGCTGGAAGACGCCCTCGTCTTCCAGCCAAGTTGTTGTTATTTCTGGCAGACGGGGGCGTCTGCCAGCAGGCAGTGAGGCAGAAATCGATATTCTCGGACAGACTACTGTGGTTTGTGAGAGACACTTCGTGTTCCGGTGGGTCTTGTCCCGCACTCGCGGGATGTGACCCACCGGTGGAAGCATCAGGTCACACCGTGACTTCGTCACGGCAAGACCTGACGCAACACGAAGTGTCTCTCACATGCAACGTTATGTAAGCTATTCACGGATAAGTCCTAAGTTAATACCCTCAAAAATAATAACTTCAAAATAAACACCGTTTCCATGTCCAGCAGAGAAAAAGAACCAACCCACAATCCTCTTCGTCCCGGCACCCTTGAGGAAGCCCGTGCACAGACTATGAACGAAGAAGAGTTCGAGCGAGTCAAGGAGATCCTGGGACGCGTTCCCAACGTCACCGAACTCGCCATCTTCGCCGTAATGTGGTCTGAACACTGCTCATATAAAAACTCAATCCTGGAACTCAAGACACTGCCTCGCTCCGGCAAAAGGCTGTTAGTTGATGCTGGTCAGGAGAATGCCGGACTTGTTGACATCGGCGACGGACTGGCGGTCGCTTTCAAGATCGAGAGTCATAACCATCCCTCCGCCGTCGAACCTTTCCAGGGAGCGGCGACCGGAGTCGGTGGAATCCTGAGGGATATTTTCACCATGGGCGCCAGACCTCTTGCAGTACTCGACTCACTGCGATTCGGAAATCTCGATGACGCACACACTCGTTTCCTGTTCGACGGTGTGGTGCGAGGCATCGGGCATTACGGCAACTGTTTCGGAGTGCCTACAGCCGCCGGTGAAGTGAACTTCGATCCTGCTTACAGTGGAAATCCGCTGATTAATGCCATGGCGGTGGGAGTTCTCCATGTTGACCGGCTGATGACCGCTAAAGCCTCCGGCGTAGGCAATCCGGTGTTTTATGTCGGCTCACGCACCGGACGAGATGGAATTCACGGCGCAACATTCGCTTCTGAAGAGCTTAGCGGAGATGACGACGCCAAGCGACCTGCAGTGCAGGTGGGCGATCCGTTCGCCGAGAAACTGCTGCTTGAGGCTACTCTCGAACTCGCTGAGACCGACGCAGTCGTTTCGATCCAGGATATGGGCGCAGCAGGGCTGACATGCTCATCGACCGAGATGATCGCCGCAGGTGGTGTGGGGATGGATCTCGATCTTGACAAGATTCCCCTGAGACAGGATGGCATCGTCCCTTGGGAAATTCTGCTCTCAGAGTCTCAGGAGCGGATGTTACTAATCGCCCGGAAAGGTCATGAGCACAAGATCAGGAAAGTGTTCGATAAGTGGGAACTACAGGCTGTTGAAGTCGGCAGAATTACCGAGGGTGGCAGGTTCAGGGTTTTCCAAAAGGGAGAGACAGTCGCCGATGTTCCTGCATGGGACCTGGTGCTCGGCGGCGGCGCTCCCCAGTACAAACGTGAGTATCGAAAACCGGATGCTCTCGATGCACTCGCAGCCTTTGATCCGCTGACACTCCCGGAACCTGATGATTGCAACCGAACACTGTTGACCCTGCTTGCTGACCCGGATATAGCTTCAAAGCAATGGATTTACGAGCAATACGACCATTCCGTGCGCACCAATTCAGCGCTTGAACCGGGTTTTGGAGACGCAGCGGTCATTCGCGTTGAAGGAACCGATAAGGGACTGGCGGTAAAGACGGATTGTAATGCACGTTATGTTCGATTGAACCCCCGTCGCGGAACGATACTGGCGGTTGCAGAAGCGGCTCGCAACGTGGCATGCGTGGGCGCAAAGCCTGTCGCCATCACCAACTGCCTCAACTTCGGACATCCGTACAAACCGGAAGTCTATTACTTCTTTCATGAAGCTGTCGCCGGAATGGGTGAAGCCTGCCGTGCCTTCGATACTCCCGTCACCGGTGGCAATGTATCTTTCTACAACGAGACCCTCGGTCAGGCGGTACTTGCTACGCCGGTGATCGGAATGTTGGGTATAATGGATGACGTCACCAGATTCAACGGCTCATCGTTCGTTGAGTCGGGCGACGAAGTTTATCTTCTGGGTGATGCAAACGGTCACGGACTCGGCGGCAGCAGTTATCTCAAGGTTATCCACGACAAGGTTGCCGGTGAGATTTCGACCGTTGACCTAGATCATGAAAACCGGCTGTTTGATCTGCTGGTTAAACTGGCGGAGAAACAGCTCATCCGTTCAGCTCACGATATCTCCGACGGCGGGCTTGCGGTCTGTCTGGCTGAATGCTGTATTACAGACCGGAGAACGATGACCGGTGTTTCGGTTGATTTTCCGGCGGATGGGTCGATTGCAGCGCATCTTTTCGGCGAGTCTCCAGGCAGGGTGGTTGTATCGGTCAAGCCCGAACTCCAGACCGATTTCGAGCGGGAAGCCCGGGAGTGTCGAGTACCATTTCGCTGGATAGGTAGTACCGGCGGAGACAACTTCAGGTGGAAGGATTACATCGACCTGCCGTTGGGGGAGCTTGCCGATGCTTATTACAACAGCATTCCGGATTTCATGAACCGAAGTTAACATGGGTAGCGCAGGTGTCCCTGCCTGCGAATGAGTGGGGCAGGTACATGTCGGTGAATCCGTGCGTTACTGCCGGGTTTCAAGGACGAAGTCCGTAACCTGGCAACTCTATTTGGAGTTCCAATTTAAAATCCAAAATCCAAAATTAGGATTTCAAAA
>JABMRV010000142.1 GCA_013202285.1 bacterium
AATGACACCTCACCTTCCGCCTCCAGTCGAAGAAGATACACACCCGACGACATCGCTTCCGCATTCCAGATCGTTTGGTAATTCCCTGCCGATTGCCTTTCATTTACAAGACCGGCAACTTCTCTACCCTTGATATCGTACAGTTTCAGAGTGATAAACGCATCCCGATCAAGGCTATAGCTGATGCTGGTGGTGGAGTTGAAGGGATTGGGGTAGGTGGAAAGGATGTTAAATTGGTGAGGGAGCTTCTCTTCCTGTGTTGGAACCGTATTTGGCGCATTCCACTCCTCTGGAAGATTATAAACGACATAGGATTCGTTGTCAACGATGAGGATCTGCAGCCTGCCGCTTTCATCAAATCTACCGACATAAAATATATAACTGAGAATGTCCGGCAGAACGAAATCGCTGCTCATAATGACCTCCATCGTGCTGGGATCGATGACGCGGAGCGGTCTGTCCTGGATCGCAAGTAATAACTCCCATACATCATCATTGTTGATGTCAATGGCAGCAACACCCAAAGCAGGGTCGGGACCAAACATTTCATCCACAAATATATTTGAAACTTCTTCTACATACTCCCCATTCAGGCTTAAATCTACCGGATTATAAACAGGCAGATGCACAGCAAAGGTATCCTGTCTCGTTTCTTGCCAGAACGGCTGAGCCCAGTCCAATTCTCCGTCATCATCGAAGTCTCCCACTGCGCTTTTCCTGGAAAGCCCGAAAGTCCAGCCAATCTCTCTGTCGTTCTCATCAAAAGAGGGTCCTTCGAATATCACAAGGCTGTCCGGTTCGGAAAAATCGCGACCATAAGTGGTAAAAAGCTGGAAATACGACGTATAATAATTACCGCCGCCCGCTACTTCTAATAAATGATCATCATTACCTGCCACAAACAGGTCGCTGCCGGTTTGACCGTTGTCCCATAGAATGAAACTAATAGGAAAGCAAACCGTCGCAACTCTTTCAGGACGTCCACGCAGCCATGTGTCTTGCCAGACTTGACCATACGACCAAGATTCCCATGAACTGCTATCACCATCCATATACGAATTAGTCACAATTGCTGCTATAATTACTATCGGTATCTTATCGCCGTTTTCAAGGATGCGGTCAGTGCAACCTTTTATCCACCCATAGTAATAGAAAGCTTCTGCCAGGTTGAGTTCGTATTCGGGACCATAATACGCTTCCAGAACGTGATCATTCTGAATTTCAAAGATAACATCCTGTTGCCCATCACGGTTGAAATCGCATGTGAATATACCAATACATGCCCACCCCGGTTCACTTTCAGTTACGTGAATACTCTCACCATTCCTGAAAATGTGAAGTCTGTGACCATAATCGCGGTAGTTAAAAACCGCAACGATTTCTTCAATTCCATTTCGATTTAGATCGCATGTTGTTATAAGTCCTGACGACGTGCCATATGGAGGATAGAAACGAAAAGCTTCAGTTATGGTAAAAGTAGAATCCTGCGCATATATCGATAAATTGCATAGAAACAAAACAGCACTCAGTATTGAAAGATAAATTAACCTCGATTGGAACATGATTTCTACCTCAAGTTTGTAGTTCGGATTTGGTAAGTTCGGTTTACTTTGTTAACATAACTTTGCGGGTCTGTTTTACTACAGGTGTACTCAACTCAATGAAATAGACCCCGGAAGGAATACCCTCTGCTTCCCAGATCAAGTTATAAACACCGGCAGCCCTTTCACCGCGATCCAAGACTGCCACCTGCTGTCCCTTCGTATTGAATACAGCCACACACACGTCCATCCGGTCGTTCAACTCATAAGTTATTCTCGCAATGCTGTTGAACGGGTTGGGACAGACAGGTGAAAGAAAACTTGTTAATGGTAATACATCCTTCAGATCAGATTCTACTACATTATCTTCTCTTGTCGGCGCTATTTTTATCATTACATCTCTTTGAAGATATATTCTTGGATTATGCTGCTCTATAAATAACATTCCTAATATGATCGCTCCTCCGTCTGAAGTAGGTATGATGTCAACATTATGCCACTTGTATAACGAATCATTATGAAATAAATGACAATCGAGTGAATCGCCATCTTTATTTGTTCTAACCAGAATATACCCACTATTATAATCTTCCGGGAGATTCAGGTCTTCAATCCTTAAAACCAGAAAGAATTCTCCGTTTGTCGAAACTATAAAATGTCGACTACCCCAATACTTTACAAGATCTGTAATCCTTCTATTCACAAGTTCTTCACCATCAGAATTAAACTCTAAATACCAAGTATGATAATTATCTCTATCACTAACAGATCCTGTTGCGGCATACCTTCCGTCGGATA
Source organism: bacterium (assembly GCA_013202285.1). GTDB lineage: Bacteria > Electryoneota > AABM5-125-24 > Hatepunaeales > Hatepunaeaceae > JABMRV01. The sequence continues at coordinate 2,340 of JABMRV010000142.1, forward strand.
GATTCAATATCTCTGAAACTGAAGCAGACCTTTCTTCTGGTCCAAGATAATTTAGTCTCCAGATGATCTCACCATCAGGATCAATCTTGACAATATGACCGTAAGTTTTATAATCTGGACGGGTTACAAGTAAATGCCCGCCTATTAGAAAACAGCCGTCATCAGTGGGTGTAATGCACCATAAATGATTTTGCGGCATCGGACGTTGTAACATTTCCCGCCAGATGATTTCATGCTCGGAATCGACTCGAAAGGCGATATATTCCTCTTCCCGACGATCATTAAGCGCTACGTATGCGAGGATAATATAACCGCCATCATCAAGTAGAACGGCGTCGCCCATAACTATGTACTCATCGCTTTCCCACACATAATAACATAGGGAATCACCATCGTTGTTGAATTCAAAAAGAAAAACATCGCTCTCGCTATCCTCTTCATTATCGCAATTTATTCGTCGATTGCCGATAATAGCGTAACGACCATCCGGTAGAACGAGAAATTTCTCTCTCGCATCTTTACCCTCAAAGATGTGCCATGATCTTCTCCAGACGACCTCAAGTTCCGAATTAAGACGGGTAAAAGTAGAATTGTTATAATCACCATATATCAAAAAACCGCCGTCCTCGGTCTGAATAAATTGAAATGGACCAGTATTTTCATCCAGTATGTGTGTCCACTCGATATCGATTGCCTCGACCGAAGTGGAAAGGAGAAAAATAGAAATGATTATTGTGGTTAATCGCATATATTCCTCGATTTTCTTTCCCGGATTTGAGAAATCAGTTCTGCGTACTTAATCCCCCCTAACCCCCCTTGATAAGGGGGGAGAAAGGGGGATTCTAATGAAAAGGGAGCGACACGAGAGAAGCATCGCTCCCTTAATATATGGATATTATTGAATTAAAGCAAGTTTTATCGAATACCTGTATTCACCTGCTTCGATCCGGCAGATATAAAGCCCCGACGGAAATGCAACAGCATTCCATACCACATTATAATACCCCGCTTCTATCTTGCCGTTGACCAGCGTCATAATCTCCCGACCCTGGATATCGTAAATTCTTATCGAAACCAGGGAGGGCTCCGGCAACTGATACGATATCGTTGTAACAGGATTGAAAGGATTTGGATACGCCGGTGAGAGACCGAATTCCATCGGCAGGTTATCGACAGCCGCGAATTCCAGCGCCATAAATCCATCTGTCCGATAGGAGGGATTGCTCTCATTATTATCAGGGCTCAGTGTAGTCTCTCGAATGCCGTTCCACAGCCTGAAATGTATGGTCTCACCCTCGTTCAAGCCTTCGACCTCTTCAGTTTCGGGATCGTCTCCCCATACTGCCATCCCGTATGGAGCGTCTCCGTTTAATACTGCGGCTCCCACGCAGAAATCGTTCGAATTGAACGCTCCTATTTCAACATTGGCGCCATTGCTTACCGCTTCCGTCAACAGCAGACTCATGTTATAGCAGGTACGTGCAGGTGGGATAAAATGCTTCGGCACAGATTCTATCATTTGCCGGGTTTCCAGGAAGGTAGCCTCTTCGGGAAGCGCCCAGATTAATTCCGCCGGTTCGGACAGGTTCACCTTGTAACCCTGACCACGGCGTAATGGTTGCATGTTGGAGAAATCGTGTTCGGGGCTGTAAAATCTGCCGCAGCCATCTTTAGCTATGAGAAGCACGTTCAGAATATCGGCAAGGGCGTACCTCACGAGGATTTCTTCCTCAGGGAAATATGAGACTATCGTCCAGCCTTCTGCGAGTTCAATCGGTTCCTCCCAATCGACCGGCAGGTTGTCGATGGTAAGAACATCCTCCTCAAGCACCTTTGCATGGTATCCGTAGTGCACGTCCCAATCTTCAAGGTCGCTGAAATTGAGGTGGGGAATCATGAACCGCCCCATGTGATCTTTCACAACCAACAGGTTGCCGCGGTTGATTAAATCCACCCAGACGATCCACATATCGGCTTGACGCGGTTGAACCGGAGATGAAATCATATTCCAACCTGCTCTGAGAGGAATGTCGAACCGCAACCAGTCGTTCTGGTTGTGGTTGAAATAAAATGCTCCCATGTCAGGCTCGCTCCCGTCCGGATCGTCGGGTGCGTTTCCACGCCCGACGTCGATACAGGGGCTGTCTTCGGTAAGGTGATAATTATGGTTCTCCGCATCGGCAAACAGAGGGTCTTCATCGATGCTGTCATCCCACCAGTTTACACCTGCGTTCCAGTTCGTAACAATCCCTTCTTCACCATCCTGAACGTCGCAGGAGGCGACAATGATCGAATTCCAATCACGGTCTCCACCGAAACATATCTGGTTGGGACTGTTGTCCCAGAGTATGCAGTTTACAAGCCAGGGCTCCGAACCCGACCAGCCGAATATTCCACCGCCGCCCTCCTCGACCGAGTTGTCGCTGATGGTGCAGTTACGGATTTGAGGATTGGAATTATAACTGAAGAGCGCCCCGCCACCGGTTTCGGCTCGGTTGCTATGGATGCTGCAATAACTGATGACCGGTCCGGAATTGTAGCAGTAAATTCCGCCGCCTTCCTGGCTGCTGCCATTCAAGATAGTGAATCCCATTAAACCAGCCCTGGATGTCTCACGGCTGTCAAACGTCGCAACCGATCCCTCGCCGTTACCGTCTATTATGGTTGAGTTGATATATTCGGTATCGCGTGTAAATAAGAAGATGCTGGCGACAAGGACGTTGATCCCCCTGAAATCGAGGTTCTCAACGTACCTGCCCGGGCTGACCAGTACCGTGTCGCCGTCGATTGAGACATCGATGGCTTCCTGGATGGTTTCATAATCGAATGGTACACGGATAATAATGTTCTCGCGGGGAACTTCCTGGTAGAAGTAAAAGACTCCCATATCGGGTGGTGTGTTGTCCGGATCACGAGGGCTCTGCGGGTCGCCGGCGTCGATACAGGGACTGTTCTCGGTCAGGTGAAAGTCGTTGTTGTCAGGATCGGCAAACAGGGGATTTGCGTCGATGTTACCCTCGCCCCAGTTGACTTCACCATTGTTGTTGGTTTCGATCTCCTCCGAACCACCTTGTACATCAGAGTAATTTATTGTAATTAAATTGGGTTCTCTATTTGCCCAGAAGTAAATCTCTTGCGGTTCATCTCCCCATAGAATGGAATTCAGAATGACCGGATGGGAGTTGTTCTCAACCCAGATACCGCCGCCGAAGTCGTCCGCGAAGTTTTCCGTTATGGTGCAGAAGTCGATTTCGGGAGAGCATCTGCTGTCGCAGACTATGCCACCGCCGTTGCCGTCTGTCGAGTTTCTGCTGATTACGGTGCGTATAATTGTCGGATTAGAATCGTTACCAATAGATATTCCACCACCGTTATCCCTGGCAAAATTATTGGTGATTAAACTGTTTTCAATAGCAGGGCTGGAGTTATCGATGTATATCCCACCTCCGCGGTGTTCGGCATTGTTTCCGCTGATTGTAACGCCTCTAATGGAAGGATTTGCACTGCGGATATAAATCCCTGCTCCACTCTCCGAACTTCCGTTAGTTACTGTAAATCCTGTTAAAACCGCATCTTCGCTTTCACCGTTGGCAAAAGTAACCACACTTCCATTCCCATTCCCGTTGATAATGGTTTCCTCGATGAATCCCTGATCGCCGGTACTCAGATACCTGCTGCCGAGTATGAGATCTCTGCCGTTGAAGTCGATATTCTCGACGTATTCCCCTGGTTGCACCAGCACGATGTCACCTTCATCGGCGTTGTTTATTGCAACCTGGATGGTCTGATATGCATCAGGAACGTTAAGAACATGCTGACCGTTTTCGTTGTGGAAATAAAGAGCGCCGATATCGGCGCGGGTTCCGTCGGGATCGAATTCTCTCTCCGGATTGCCGCCATCGATACAGGGGCTGTCTTCGGCAAGACTGAAATCACGGTTCATGACATCCGCAAATTCAGGATTGATATCCAGATTGCCGACGCCCCAGTTAATCTGACCATCCCAGTTCTCAATCTCCTCCAGACCTCCATCAATATCGCAGTGCGAGACGGCGAGAACAACCGGATCATCACCGAATGCAAGCTGTATCTCATGCGGTTCGTTTTCCCAGAGTATGCAATTCTCCAGAGAACCTTCGGCGCTCCATGTCAGATATATAGCTCCGCCCGTATGGAGTGCAGTATTCCCGGTGATTGTAACATTCCTGATTGTCAACTCCGAGCCGTGCCCGTGAATCCCCCCGCCAACGTGGTCGGAGTAGTTACCGGTAATGACGCAATTAGTGATAGTCGGCGTGGAATTGCCATAACAGCCGAAACCGCCGCCTACATAACCGCAACTGTTATCGGTAATCAGTACATGATCTATGGTAGGACTGGAGAACGAAGTGCAGTAAATTCCAGCGCCGTTTCTCTCAACAATGTTCCCGGTTACAATCAGATGTGAGAGTGTCGGGCTTGAGTCGCGAATGTAAAATCCTCCACCATAATCGGTTTCCCCGTTGGTGACCGTGAAACCCGTAATAACAGGGCTTTCACCAAAGCGTACGACTATCACGCTTCCGCCGTTAGCGTCACCGTCGATTATGGTTTGCTCAATAAAATCCTCATCTCCTTCAGTCAGATAGAGGCTTCCCAGGACAATGCTCCTCCCGTTGAAGTTGATATTTTCAACGTATCTGCCGGGTTCAACCAGAACGGTATCGCCGTCCATGGTGGCGTCGATGCCGGCTTGGATGGTTTCCTGGTCATCGGGAACGTTGATTATGCGGGCAGTGAGTGTGATAGGAATGAGAAGGAAGAGTAACAATACCAATCTTGTGAAATAAGCGGTTTTCATCGGTCGCTCCTGTTAGATGTTCAAAGGTAATAAAGAATAACCGGAGACGTTTACAAATGACCTACATCACAAAAACAAGATTTTATTTAGGAAGCGAGATATCCTTGGTGGGGCAGACATTCCTGTCTGCCACCTTATACTGGTGAGGCAGGCGTCCCTGCCCGTCATCGTCTTCAGGGCAATTCAGTTCTTAAATTCCCTGTAATTACAATGAAGTTATACGCAATTACTTATCGAAATTCTTGGGAATCAGTCCGATGATCTCCCTGACACCTTCAAGGAATTCCGCCTTCGATATCCACACACTCATCGCACGGAATTTGCCGGATGACTTCTGGTAGGATGATTTCCATAAACTGAACCGCTCGACCCGGAATTGCGTTGCAGGATCGAACAGGACTTGCGCCGATGAGTGAATGTAAATACGCAGATTATTGTGGGTGATGTTGATGGTCAGGAACTCCCTGCCGCCCTGGAAGAAGGATATCGCTCTGCCGTCGCCGGTACGGATGTCATCTATTCTGGTTGCCAGTGTGTTCACGATGTGGTCGAAGAGCGCCTGCAGAACAGTAAGCACTTCCTTATCTTTGAGCCTTTTACTGCACTGAATCCAGGTCTCCTCGCCGAATAGATTCTTCATTGTTCAGTTATGTATGGACAGATCGTATCCCGACTGCATACTATTTGTCAAAACCGGATGGTTGTCGTAACCTCGTATCGCTCGGTGGTTGTGGTTTTATTGTTGGCAACTTTTTTCTCAAGCATGATGTAACGCGGTTGAATGTCCAGTCCCCAGATGGTTTTATTAAGATAGAAGTGTAATGCCGAATATTGAATTTTCTCCCCGGCATATATGCCAAGCTTATTCGTTTCTTTGCAAATCTGATACTTGCCGGTAAAAATGAATCCCAGGATTCCAGCGGAAATTTTATTGTCCAAATATGTTCTTCGATAGTCATCTTCACGCCAGTTATACCCATAGCTGATTATTAAGGCTATCAATGATTCTATATTGTAGGTTGTGAAGTTCGCTGCCTCAGCATTTAGAGTTGCCCCCCAGATCTTCTCCCTGGCGTAAAGTGAGTCCCTGGTAGTGCTCCTTATTATATCACCAACACGGTATGGCAGTCCGGCTTCAACAGTGAGATCACTTGTTATTGCTTGGGGAACTGTAACTCCTAATCTGTTCACGCTTTCACCAATATCGACTGAAAAACCTCCCAGGTAGATTCTCTGGTCTAACTGAGGGCTTACTTCAGAATCTGATCCTTCTTCGGGGAATTCGGTCTTGAACCCGCTTACATAATCAGTATGATATAATCCCCACAAGGTCACCGGACCAACCGGCGCAATGATTCTGATCCCGTTGAGATACCCCATCTTGTCATTGAAAACACCGTCACACGGATTATCCTGTCGCAGAGGATCCCTGAGGTTGTTACTCGCAGCATAGAGGTCCCACATCGCATTGCCCTTCTGTGGTATCCTGCCGAGCAGCGCTTCAGCATAGGGCGGTTTCCAGTCGATGTAAGCTTCAAGTAATCCGGGGAATAAATTTTCATTTTCATTGTTGATGTCCTGGCACATTACCTTACCCATTCCGGATCGAAGGGTGATTGCGGCTGAGATGTATTCATTCAGATCAACAGTGAAGCCGAATTTATAACCCAGACGTGTCTTGGCATTTCTATCAGTTTCCTTCAAGTCGCCCCGTGTTGTGGAGCCTCTGATGTCGATATATTTCTTGTAGGTTTCCAACCGGTGACGGAAAGATACGAGTCCCCACCAGTTGAAATTCTTTTCTGAAGCAAAGCCCGTGTCACTGCACAGGACGATCAAAAAGACGACAATAAAACATTTCTTCATTGTATCCTCGGTTGATGGAGTTTGTGGTTCTTCGCTACATGAACGGGAAGCGCCGATATAAGAGGCTGTCAGCTGGCGGATTACCCACACGTTTCAGCGAAGAACTGTTATTTCAAATACGTTGTATATATAAGATAAAGCACACTGACGGATTTTTCAAGCTCCTGTTGTATAATCCCGACGATAATATCAACGGAAGCGAGGGCAATATCTTAAGTTACATTATCGATTACATTTTCACATTCTTGTACAGGTTAGTTTCACCTTCGCTCTTTGCTATAATCACTGTTCCAACACTATCACTCGTGACGTTCACCATTGTCCGGAACATATCCAACGGACGATCGACCGCTAACATTGTACCGATGATTAACGCTACGTCCATATCTTTGAAACCGACGGCTTGAGTCACAATGAAGATCATAACCAATCCGGCGCTTGGAATTCCGGCTGCACCTATGGACGCCAGTAAAGCCGTTAGAACAACGATGAATTGCTGGGTAAATGACAAATCTACACCGAGAACCTGAGCGATGAAAAGTACTCCGGCACATTCGTATAGAGCGGTACCGTCCATATTAATAGTAGCGCCCATTGGCAGCACAAAGCTGGAGATACGATTGGAAACACCGGCATTTTCTTCGATGCTCCGCATGGTAACCGGCAGTGTTGCATTCGAAGAGCTGGTTGAAAAAGCCGTTGCCATAGCCGACGCCATCGCTCGATAATGAAGGATTGGATTGATCCGCGTAAGCAAGAAAAACAACATAGGTAAAACAATAAGAAAGTGGATAGAGAGACCGGCGATAATCGTCCCCATATATATCCCGACTGCTGCGAAAAGATCAAATCCGGAAGTTGCTACTGCCTTTGTGATTAGTCCTAATACTCCTAACGGCGCCAATTTTATTACGGCTTCGGTAATCTTCATAATCGCTCCGAATATCGCTTCGAATAAATTCCTTAAAGTGTCACGATATTGGGGCTTGATTTTCGTGATAATGACACCGAGGAAAATTGCGAAGAAGATTATTCCGAGCATATCGCCGGAGGATGCGGCATGTATAGGATTGAGTGGAATCATTCGAATCAGAATTCCTGCCGGTGAACCGGGAGTTTGAAGGCTTGAAGGGTCGAAAGTGGCAGCCGTTGCAAGTGATACACCATCGCCCGGACGGATGATATTAGTAAGTGTCAGTCCGATGAGAATGGCGAACAAGCTTGTCGTAATATAAAAGAGAAAAGTTTTTCCGCCCAACCTTCCCAGACTCCTGCCATCGCTGATGCCGGAAACGCCCACTACGATAGATGAAAATATAAGCGGGACTATCACCATTTTCAGCAGTCGAATAAAGATCGTGCCCAATGATGTTATCATCCCATAGAACCAACCCGTCGGTTCACCCTTGTAAACGTTCTGGAAGATAATCCCAAACACGACACCGATGCCCATTGCGATCAGTATTTGCCAGTGTAGTTTAAGTTTCATTATGTTTCCTATGTGAGCTTTTTGTTGTTAGCAAGTTGATAAGTTATAAACAGTACAATAATTATCCAAGCTTTCGTTGATCGTCGTTCCGGCGATTCTGGATTCTGGCTTTCCAGTCTGTCAGAGAATTGTGTCATTGCGAGGCACTAAGCGAAGCGTCAGTCTACCACTAAGCGAAGCGTTAGTCTCTAA
>JABMRV010000143.1 GCA_013202285.1 bacterium
AATGGCATCCTCACTGGATTACAACTGATTGAAGAGGATGGTTTGTTCTCATTGCAGCCCGGTGTGGGATATGCAGGTGGTGAAAGGATAGAAGTAACTGAAGCTCAGGAAGTGGAAATATCACCGGATGATGAGTCTCAATATCTATTCCTGAAGCATCTGCATGAGCTCTCTAATCCGGTTGACCATTTCGTGACAGGAGACACCCATAATATCTATCAGACAGATGGTTTTATGATCGAAGTGCGGGATACAGATGCAACTGAGAATGGTGAATTGTTGATAGCCGAAGTGTCAACCGCTGGAATTCTTGACAGAAGGACTTTCATTCGAGTCGTCGTCGATGATCGCATCCATGCGCCCAACAGTGACAGTGGTACGACTGCAGATGAATTCCTTGTTGGTGTTGGTAATCCAACACATCCGAATGGTCTGCGTGTCTTGACCGAAAGTCCGGTTCCCAAGAAACCACTCAATGTGAGAATTACCGCGATCCAGCCCGATTATCGCTTCGATTCCGGAGACGCGCAGATGAACATGATGCCGGATATTTCAACGAATGCGGGCAGGTCATCAGGTATGGCGCGGGTCTCCTTCGCCTGGGATTACCGCGATATCATCGGTGAGTGTGTTGCTTCCGATACGTTCAGGATCGATAATCCCGGATACAACTTCATTCAAGACCAATTGAAAAACTATTATCTGACCTTTGCATCTGGTGAAGAGTTTTTGATTACTGGGAATGAAGCTACTCAAAACGGACAGGCATTATTAACAGTACTCGGCAACTTGGATGGTCTCACTGCAAGCACACATCCTGCCGTCATTCATCCGGGTGTGACGGAATATCGATTTACTGCAATACCTGTAATGGTCGATCAGGGGACGACCATTATCACTAATCCGAATCTGACACCACCTCCCATTGTAACATTGCCAATCGAGATCAATCAGCGCCTGGAAGGTTCGAGTTGCATGAACGCTTCACCGGTAACGTCGGATTGTATGCTGAGGCTGCCACTGGGATCGTTTTTCATCTTTCAGGTTCAATCTGTTCGGCATAACGCGGTTTCAACTTATACCGTAATGGGCGCCGGAGGATTCAGCTGGCAGGGGCAACAGGTCTCCTATTCACATCCGTTTCTAATTGCTCTGCCCATGCTTGAAGATGCAACCTTGAGTCTTGAAGCGATGGACGATGGAGAGGGATTCATCGCCTCGGTGAATGGCTGGGAAGATGCTGATCTGTTGGAATATGGCTGGATCAAAACCACAGGCGCTGAAGGCGAGTCAGTCGATTTCAATAACCAGTCACATCATCCGGGTGTGACTGTAGGCAGAAGCATCACCGTCCTGGCGCTGGAAGATTTTCTCGGAGTTATTGCCAATCCCGCATATACCGCTCAATTCCTGAACGTCAATCAAGGTCTGCCTATTATCGGATCGCGCCTCAGTCCGATCAGGAATCGTTATCTCTTCGCGGTACGTCCTTTGATCGGGGGGCAGGTCGTTGGGAGTCCGGTTTCAGCAGAGATCACGCTTGAAATCGATCCCTATGTCGGGCAAGCCTCGGTTGTGCGTGCGGTGCAGGTGTTGACAGAAAATCTGGACAGCCTGAATAAAACTGTTCGCAATTTTGACGCTATCCGCCAGGCTCAAAGCACTATGATCGAGGATCAGTTGGTCACGCTGAATACGGCTGTCGGAGAAGGACAGGAATACACTCAGTTCGATCAATCGGCTCATGTAACGTTACCATTTCCCGAAGTCGCGGATGTGCCCTTACTCGGTCGTGACAGCGCCGAAGAGGGGTATATGGTGTTTGACCTTGATCCCGATTCAATAGAACAGACCTTCGATCATGAGCTGGGACACCAGAATTACATCGTGCAGGTACGGGACGAGAACGGCAACCTGGTCGACGCGGAGATCGATCTGAATGATTGGGAAGTAGTGATCAAGTTAGCTCAGCCGATGGCGGGAACTGTGATCATAGTTAACGCAGAATTATTACAAACTTAGTTAGGAGGAAATGTGGCAACGAAAAAAGTCAATGCCGATCTTGAGGTTATCGGAGAGGTGATCTCGAACGGTGAAAACCTTAATCAGAAAATCGATAACCTGGAATATCTGCTACCGGAAGCTCCGCTTCCTATGGATGACATGGAGCTCGAAGCCGGGCAGGTGTCGGGTGGCGTGCAGAGTGCAGGACTGGCGGACGATCCCGATTCCACATATGCTTATGGTATGGCAGCTGGTGATCTGGACGCGCCTAATGTGATCAGTGACGCCAGTCCGCAGTTAGTTACTCTCAACTCCAACCGCTTCGATAAAGCGAATGAAGGTGTGATGAAACTAATCATCAATGGCACAGAAAAGGAAACACTCGACCTTACACAAGCCGGAGATGGCGGCGGTCATCTCCGTGAAGCAGGACACGCGCTGGAGCGGATTGACATTGTCAATCACAACGACTTCGAGCCTTATAAACGGGGACAGATGAGAATATATATTGGTTCTAATGATTGTGACCTCAGGGCAGGTGCGAACCGCATCCGTCTGGAACACGAGATCGGAGGGCAACTGCATAGCTCTGCCGAGCTAGACCTGTTCTTCGATGATGGTGTAAATACT
>JABMRV010000144.1 GCA_013202285.1 bacterium
GTAACTGATTCTGATGTGAAAAGATACTCTTTTGGCATAAAAAACCTTTACTTATAATGGTTAGACTATTTGTTAAGTATCTGATGTCATTCCCGTGCAAACGGGAATCCAGATATATCATTGTTATTACGTGAATTCCGGCTTTTCAGACTGTCTAAAATATGCAATCAAGGGCTGCCAACCCGCCGCGGTTGGCAGCGGAAATATAGTAATGTCAGCATTATAGATGCCAAGCACGGCGGCTTGGCAGCAGGTTACGTTATTAGGCAATGACTTCTTCAACAGAAACTATATTCTGATTTGAGTTGACGCACCGAGGTTCAGCATCCTGAATTCACCTGAAACCTCAACTCGTTTCCCGATTATCGTATCCTCCAGCAATCCCTTATCCAGGGAAACATCATCAGAAATAATGCTGTTCCTTACAATACTGTCCCTGATGGTTACTCCTGAACCTACTGAGACATAGGGTCCAATAATAGATCTCTCGATAACGGATCTGCTGCCGATAACTACAGGTTCAATCAGGATCGATTGCTCAAGCCGATAGTCCCCTGAGTGAACCTCCTTATTGTCGAAAAGATACCTGTTGGTTTCGAGTAATGTCTCAGGACGTCCGCAATCATACCAACCCTCAACCGGAAATGTTTCAAACGGTTCTCCCCAATCGATCAACTGCTGTAGAGCGTCTGTAATCTGAAATTCTCCCTTGACGGTGACGCCGTGATCCATTATCTCGCGAATAGCTTTTCCCAACAGGCTGCCATCACGGATATAATACACTCCTACTATGGCAAGATTTGAAGGAGGATTGGCGGGCTTTTCTATAAGCTTTGTAACTTTTCCATTCTTAACAACAACCACGCCCTTTTTACGTGGATCGGGAATGCTCTTAACGCCGATTGAGGTTATTCCCTTCTCGATTACCGGTAGAAGATCCGTATCGACGATTGTATCGCCGAGTATCACGAGCAGTTCTCCATCATCATCATTTAGACCGGTTAAAACTGCATGACCCAGTCCCAATGCCTCTTTCTGGACCCTGAATTCAACATCAATATCGTAATTCTCATTCACGTATGTCTCGACGAGATCGCCAAGATATCCGATAATAATCGTGATCCTCTTCCCACCCCAGGAGATAACCTGATCGAGGATATGTCCGATAATAGGTTTTCCTGCAACCGGAAGCAGTACTTTGGGAACAGTATATGTATGAGGTCTGAGACGACTCCCAATACCTGCTGCAGGGATAATTACCTTCATTTTTTCCTTTTCCTTATACCCTGTCGTTGTTTAAGCTCAATTTCAATCCGGTTCGCTGTCAGGTTTTAGATCCGCTGTCATAGATTTCTTAAGATCGATAATAACGTCAACCGGTGTCGGATCAGTTCCGTTATTTGCTGCAACAAAAAGACTCACCAGATCTCCCATCAGAAGTCTTGACAGTGTCAATTCAAATTGGTCGTCTCCTGCAGCGGGATAAGGCAGACACGTAAAACCAAGATTCTTGAAATAATCGCATGTCTTACATAAGGAATCACGAAGAGTCGGTAAATCATCCGAATTAGACATGAATATCATCGTCCAGAGTTTCGGATCTCCACCTGCCAAACCCTGCACGGTATTGTGTAACGCTTCGGGAACAAGCTGTGTATATGCGGGCTGATTTGCATTCTCGTTGATCTGTGCAGCCAACCTCGCAGCAGCGCCTGTACATCTTGTTGAGTGAAAGATCACCGTGTATTTGTCTGTTATTGAATCAGCAATAGGAAGCGCAGCACGGACGAGTATATGTTCGTTCAGGTTGTTCTTCTCAAGGCTCTTCTTCAGACGGGTTGCCGCCATTATCAACTTCTTCTGTGCTGCATGAACGACACGCCATCTCTCCATCACCGCCAGAGCCAGAGAAAGCGACCATCCTATCGCAGCACGTGGTTGAAAACCGGAAGGAACCTTCCAGATAGGAATCGACAATTCTCTCCCCATTTCCGATAATCTGCCACCGGAAGTAATAAAGATAACCGTGCGCAGACCGCCAGTCACTAATGGAGCAAGTTCCAGTATTTCCCGTGTGTCCCCGGAATAACTGGCAACTATTACTCCACGCTTATCACGCGGTGGTTTGGTTCCCCTGAGCAGTGAGATCGGTCGCTGCGGGAAGAGCATATCGGTCAGTAACTCGCCCGAAATAGCTGATCCGCCAAGACCTACTATATGTAAGCGGCTTCTGTCGAGCGGGATGTCCCCTTCATCGTACTTAACGGATGCCTCAGCAGCCTGGAGGATATGTTCCGGCATCTGGAAAACATACTCCAACATTCCATTTTTGTCGACCTCTTTAAGCTTCTCAAGTTTCGCCGTAACTTCTTCAGGTGAGGCGATCTGAGGTTCTATGTTTTCAATACTCAAACCTTAACCTCAAGAAATACATGTACATTAGCACTAAGCAATCTTTCGAGATGTTATTAACAAACTGGATTCCAACACCGATGTTGGCATTAAGAGCAGCACCTTCAAAAACACCTCCTGACTCTAACGGATTAGTATGATCGGTATTATTTCACAGCTCCCGCTTGCATCGACACGGAGTAAGTATTTACCACTGGCAACATTCAGCGGGTTCCATGAGAAATCGTAATCACCGGACCTATAATTACCCTCATTCAGTACGGTAACCAACCGTCCATTCATATTATAAACCGACAAACGCAGTCGGTCAGGACTTTCAAGATAGACACTGATATTCAATGAACTGTTGAATGGATTGGGGAAAACCGTGACTAACAGGTGGTCTGATGGTGAATAATTGAGCTTTTTCATCGATGCAGGAGCTAAATAATTGGTGAAAGTCAAACGAGAAGCAACTTCATGCATATCGTCGTGGACAACAACATACCAGCTGAACATGCCACCTGCCTCGAGGTTCATAACATCCCCAATAATATCGGTTGACATAGATGTATCTATCAGGTTTTCCCAGGTTATGCCGAGTCCCATTTCCACAGGAGTAATAGTAATATCGTATGTGACAGTATCGCCATCCGGATCGTAAGCGCTCTCCCAGATGAAGAGTGTATCGAATTCCGATGGATGTACTGTCGCTGAATCGGCTGGGATTAGAAGACTGAAAGAATCCGGAGGATCCGGAAAGGGATTCACCCACACTGTGAACGTATCTGTGAGCGTTGAATCCGCAATGGAGGCTGTAACATGTACTTCGGAAACACCATTCCAATCTGGTCGTGGATGAAGGTAGAACTCTCCGTTTCTCTCGATTCGTATAACAAGTCCTTCACTGATAAGCACTTGGTAATCGACATCCCCCGATGAACTCACGAAGATTGTATCCAGGTCGGCGACAAGAAATTCATCGGAGTCTTCATCTATCTCAAAATCAGGTATTTGCGTACCCATCCTGAATACCGGTGAAACAACTGCGGAAATCCTGAAGAACAACTCTTTGGGATCCCAGACATTTGAAACAGATGTTATTTCTGCAGTGTTCTGACCGATCTGCTCAGCGGTGAAAGTTACCGTCACCCGTCGGCTACTGTTATGATTCATGCTGTATTCAGTAGGATCAAATTGGAAGTAACCGTTATTGGAGATCATATCTTCGACTTCCACGGTTGCTCCGCCGTCATGATAATCACGCCAGTGTGGATTATATACGGTAATTTCAAACGAATAATCATCACTCCAGAAAATACCGTTCGGGAAAACAAGGTTCATATCGAACAGACGCCATCCACCGTTCCACGCATCCGGCAGAACGTACTCAATCCTCGGATATGCAACTGTGTGAGCAGCGACCGGGACGGTGAACTCGTCACGAGTGGGATCGTTGGATGTGAAATTCAAGAAAGCGTAAACGTGCTCCTCCTCGAGATTTCCACCATTGAGCCAGACAACCGAAGAATCTCTTTCACCACGCCTTACAGTACCTCCCTCGTTCGAGATTGATATCCAACCATCGACCTCGGCTTCGATCTCGAGTTCCCATTCGAGGTCTTCACCATCTCCGTTATTGGTAATGTAGAGTGGAATTCTACGGGCTGATACCGAAAGCCCGCGTTCGATTTCTTTAGGATTGACATTAAAATCAGGACGTGCAATTAAACTCGACAGGAAAAAGAGCAGAAAAATCACAGTCAATCCGGATATTAACAAGAACCGGTGATGGTGATTTTTTAGCATTATACATTATCTCCTGTTGAAAACCGAAGAAGAAGCTTCACTATTTGAGAAATAGTATTATAATTAATTGTTATTTATTTATAGTAAAATACTCTTTCCTTCAATCGCCAATTCACATTTCATTTTATAGCCGTTGTCCTTGATATATTTCCTGGCATTTTTCAATAGGACTTCGCAATCATTGTCATTTCTTTCGGGTGCATGGTGGGTTAAAACAACCCTCTCCACACCAGCTTTATGCGCCAGCTCAACCACTTCAGTATAAGTTGAGTGTCCCCATGAACGGTGAGCGTCTATCTCGGATGGGAGAAACTGAGCGTCATGGATAAGCACATCCACATCACGACAGAATGCCTCTATCTCATCGGGAGTGTTCCCCCCCTTGTACTGCAAGCCGATCTCATTATCGGTTATAAAGGCAACTTTCCTGCCGTCCGCCTTAAAATTGAACGCAAATCCGTTACCGGGATGATTGAGATTGAGAGTGGTTATTTCAATATCTCCGATAATTAGTGGATTGGACATCTTCTCATTGAATTCAATATCCGCTCGTAAATCGTCATTGTTTACCGGAAAGTACCGGTTATCTTTCCGCTCATAAATATCACGTCTGAGTACTTCTCTCGCCATTCGGTTTCCATAGACAGAAATTGAGTATGCCGGGTTGTATGCCGGTGCAAAGAATGTGAAGCCTGCGAGATGATCCCAATGTGAATGCGTCAAGAGCAGATTAATGGGATTGCTCTTCTTCTCCTTGATGAATGAATTACCAAGGGAGCGTATACCCGTTCCGGCATCGACTATGATATGAACACCGCTTGCAGATATGACTTCCAGACAAGTCGTGTTGCCGCCAATCTTTATGGTTTCAGGTCCTGGGGCGGGAATTGATCCTCGCGTTCCCCAGAAAGTTATTTTCATTCCAGCCTCACTACACTGTTTTCTTTATAACCAGTACCTGCATAGAGGTTACTTTAGTATGCATCTCAGATACATAATTATATTTCAATCCAAAATCTGTTACAAAAGCAATAATTCCCAATGTCATCCCGCTGTTCATTTTCCATTCCAATCAATATTCATTCTACTCCGCATTCTC
The DNA here is from genome assembly GCA_013202285.1 of bacterium. Lineage (GTDB taxonomy): Bacteria > Electryoneota > AABM5-125-24 > Hatepunaeales > Hatepunaeaceae > JABMRV01. Next base: position 5,300 of record JABMRV010000144.1, read on the forward strand.
GCTAATCCGATATTTTTCCCTTACAAAGAGCGACATAATTAGAAGGTAGGTAACACTTACGGAAATCGCAGCATCCGCTACATTAAATGTAGGCCAGCGAGTCATTATAAAGTCAGGGAAATCAACGCTTACAAAATCAGTTACTTCGCCGAACCTGATCCGGCAAATCAGATTGCCTATTGCACCGCCGATGATGAATGCAAAAGGTGTTCCCTGAAATAGAGGCAATTCATGATGCCTAAAAAGATATATACTTAAACCAACGGCTGCAATGAATGCAATGACAGTCAGTACTATCGGAGATAGGATTCTTATACCGAAAGCAATTCCCGGATTAAAGGTTAACTGTAACCAGATTAAATCATCGCCGAGCAGGTGGATAACCTTGCCGTCCGACAGAAAGAGTCTGGCAAGAGATTTACTCCCCTGATCCAAAGCAACAATCATTACCACGATCAGCAGGTATAGAAGACGATTGTTTCTCACTATTTGGGACGTAGTTTTTCTTCCTTTAACTTACAGTCAATGCAGAGCCGGGAAGTCGGCACGAGTTCTAATCGCTTTTTCTGAATCGGCTTGCCGCACTCGCTGCAGTGCCCGTAAGTTCCATCATCGATCATTCTCAGCGCTCTGTCCAGGTACTTCAGGTATTTACCTTCACGAGAAGCAAACAGGAATGTTTTCTCGCGTTCCTGGGCATCCGTTCCCTGGTCAGCCATGTGAAGAGAATATGTCGAATGGTTACCTGAGTACTCTTGTACTGTGTTCTTTGATGCTTCGGTCAACCGTCCCAGTTCACGCAATAACTTAGTGCGACGCTTGAGAATCAACTCCCGAAAATACTTGCTGTCTCTCTTTGAAAAACGTACAGCTTCCATTGTTGCCTGGTTGTCGGTCTTTTTTGTAATTTTTTTTGCCATCCCTCATTTAACCTGTATTCAGACAGTGTTTATAACCATCCTGATTGATTGATTTCCAACCTCAAAACCTGATCCTGCGGTTAAGTCGGTATTGTCTTTCAGTGATAATGCCAGTGTCTCGTTCATTATATATACCGTATGTTCCTTCACTGAATCGGTGATTTCAGCGCTGCTCTTGAACTGGATATTGATGCGCTGTGTAACCTCAAGGTCTGCTTCCTTCCTGAGATTCTGCACGTGGTGAACAAACTCACGCGCCAGCCATTCACTGCGTAACTGCTTATCGATATGATTATCGACCGCGATTGTCAATGCACCGTCACTCCGAACCCAGAATCCTTCTTTGGGAATCTGCTCGATGATTATATCATCTTTCTCTATCTTCTCACCTTCGATCTGAATTGAACCTGTAGAGATAAAATTGCGAATGGAAGCATCATCAAGATCAGCAATTGCTGAAGAAATCTCCTTAATTCTCTTACCCAGTCTCGGACCAAGCTGTTTGAAATCAGCCTTTGATCCGTAGCTGAATAACTCATCCTGATCTTCAGTATATCTCAACTTCTTCATATTCAACTCATCCAGGATAAGCGCTTCCAGTTCGCTGCCCAACTTATTACCATTACCGCTTACGACAATCTCTGAGAGAGGTTGACGAACACGAACTCCTCCTTCATTCCGAAGTGAACGAGCAATTGAGACGATATTTCTGGTAATCGCCATCGACTGTTCGAGATCGATATCGCGTGCTTCAGGATTCGGTGCAAGCCATTCAGACAGGTGAACGCTGTCCGTCTTATCAGAAGAGTAAGCACGCTCCAGATTCTGGAAAACAACCTCAGAAACAAAAGGCATGAATGGAGCCAGCATCCGGTTAAGATTTGTTATCACCCGAAAAAGTGTCGCATAAGCCGAAGCCTTGTCCTGGTCGTCCTCCGATTTCCAGAAACGTCGGCGTGATCTCCTGATATACCAGTTTGTCAGTTCATCGATGAAGGTAGTAATCGCCCCGGCGGCGGTGGTAACATCGTAGTTGTCCAACGCCACCTCAACCTTTTCCCGCAGCCACTCAAGACGGGACATGATCCAACAATCCAGAATATGCCCGGAAGGCTTGGTGTCTGCAACAGGTTTCCAGTTATCGACCCTGGCATAAGTTACGAAGAAGCTGTAAGCGTTCCAATAAGGAATAATAACCTGCTTAAGCCCTTCTGCTACATCTTTTTCATTGAAACGCCTTGCCATCCAGGGATTGATCACGTAAAAGTTAAGACGAACTGCATCGGCTCCGTATTTCTCACACAGATGGATTGGATCGACGACATTACCGCGTGATTTGGACATCTTGCGTCCGGTATCATCGGAAATCAGCGCCGAACAGATAACATTCTTGAAACTGGATTTATCGGTCAGCATGGTCGAAATTGCCAGCATGGTATAAAACCAGCCGCGCGTCTGGTCGATTGCTTCACAGATATAATCAGCAGGATACTGATTTTCGAAAACCTCATCAGAACCCTCAACTGAAGGATAACCCCATTGCCCCCACGGCATAATACCGGCATTGAACCAACTGTCCAGCACTTCAGGTTCGCGCTGCATCGACCCGCCGCACTCAGAGCAGGGCAGTTCAAAACGGTCGATGTAGGGTTTATGCGGATCGAAATCTTTCGGCAGAGGTTTACCGTTCAGTTCAGCCAGTTCAGCAAGAGAACCGACACATTCCCGGTGACCGCACTTACGACAGGTCCAGATCGGGAGTGGAGATCCCCAGTAACGTTCGCGTGAAATCGCCCAATCGACGTTATTCTCGAGCCAGTTGCCGAATCTGCCGTTCTTAATATATGCAGGATACCAGTTTATATCCTCATTAGCTTTTAGCATCCGATCCTTGAAAGAGGAAGTACGCAGAAACCAGCAGCTCTTGGCAAAATACATCAGGCGCGCATCGCACCTGTAACAGAAAGGATACGAATGAGTAATTTTCTCTTTTCCAAGCAGGAGGTCTTTTGCGGCAATATCCTTGAGAATATCTATGTCGAGTTCCGGATCGGAGAAATGACGACCGGCGAATTGATCTGTCAATCCTATACAATTCCCATCTGCATCGACATTCTGCACCATCGGCAGATTATTCGCCTGAATCAAGCGGAAGTCATCCTCGCCATAGAGCGCCAAGTGGACCACTCCACTGCCGTCTTCGGCTGTAACATATTCATCGATAATCACATAATGTGCAGTTCCATCTGTTCTATTCTGGAAATCCCAGAGAGGTTTATAACGAATACCCTCAAGCTCGCGCCCAACTCTTTTCTCGATGATCCGGAAATCACTTAGCATCTCTCTAAGCGCTTCCAGACATGTTTCGGCGAGGATATAGCGTTCTTTGCCGTTATCGATAGTAACATACTGCAGGTCGGGATTTACTGCCAGAGCTACATTCGATAGCAAAGTCCAGGCGGTTGTCGTCCAGGCGATGAAATAAGTGTTCTTTTGCCCCTCTATGGGGAATTTCACGTACAGCGAAATATCGGTTACATCTTCGTAACCCTGCGCAGTTTCGTGCGCTGACAGGGACGTGCCACACCTTGAGCAGTACGGCATGATCTTATGCCCCTTGTAGAGTAATCCCTTATCCCAGGCTTGTTTAAGCACCCACCAGTCGGTTTGAATGTATTCCTGATGCAGGGTGGCATAGTAATTATCCGTATCGAGAAAACGTCCGATTCGGTGTATGGCATTTGTCCAGGCATCTTTATAGCGGAACACTGTTTTACGGCAGTAATCTATATATTTCTCAACGCCGTAATCCAAAATATCACGCTTGCACTTCAATCCAAGCTCTTTCTCAGCGGTCAATTCGATCGGCAGTCCATGCGTATCCCAGCCTGCCTTGCGAAGTACCCTGTAGCCCTTCATCGTATAGTACTTGGGCCAAAGGTCCTTCAAAGCAGATTGCAGCATGTGACCGATGTGCGGTTCTCCGTTTGTTCCCGGAGGACCGTCGTATGTCACATAATCCGGGCAATCCTGGCGCTCGCTTACGGTTCGCTCCCGAATGTTCCGTTCTTTCCAAAGTTCAAGAACCTTGTGGTCGAGTTCGCCAAAGTTGACCCTGGGGCTGACCGGGACGGGTCCCTGCCCCGGTGTTTTGTGCCAATAGTGTTCTACTTGTTTTTTATTTTCGTTTTTATTTGACATCAAGAATACATTCTAAAGTGTTTATCGCCTGATAAATTTAATTGTGAAGATGTTCACTCACCCACCGGAAAATCTTTGTCCGAGAACACCCCGCTTATAATCTTACTGATAATACCTGCTCCATTTCTGGCGCGTTCAAGAAGCACTTCAATATCAATCGGTTCAAGACATTCGGGGAAACATTCATCCGAGATAAGACTCATACCAAGAACTCGCATACCGCCGTGAACCGCCACAATTACTTCCGGTACACTCGACATTCCGATCATATCCGCGCCCAGTGTCCGCAACATCCTGTATTCCGCACGAGTTTCAAAACAAGGTCCACTCATTGCCGCATAAACTCCGCGCGCCAGTCTGTAATTCATCTTCATGGCATGTTTCTCGGCAAGTGCAATGAGGTCTCGGCTGTACGGTTCCATCATGTCGGGAAAGCGCAGTCCAAGTCTTTCATCATTCGATCCGATAAGAGGATTATCACCCATCAGGTTGATGTGATCGACAATCAGGATAATATCACCGTTGCTGAATTCCGGATTCAGTCCGCCTGAGATATTGGAAATCACCAGGTTATTCGCTCCCAGCATCCTCATCACCCTGACCGGAAAGGTGACTTGCTGCATAGAATAACCCTCATAGATGTGGAAGCGACCATCCATGGCAACCACATATCTACCGGCGATTTTGCCATATAGAAGGCGTCCCTGATGGAAGTCGAGCGTTGTACTGACGAAGCCTGGAATTTCGACATAAGGAACTTCGATTTCAACCTTCATCCCGGCAGACATAGCACCGAGACCACTGCCGAAAATTAATGCAGCATCGGGTTTTCTCTCAAAACCGATTCCCTTCAGGTAATCAACTGCAACCACTATCCGGTCATAAAGGTTGTCTGACAAACTGCTATTTGTTTTTTGGGCTGAGGCTGCTCTTTCCATCGATGCTTAAGTCCTCTCCTTCCAGTAATTGTATCAGTTCAAGCTCAGATCGAAGCAGTGTTTTCAGCTTACGAATAAAGCTGTTACGACGATCAGAGATCGTCTCCAGATCCTGCTGTATCTGCCTGCCCTTCTTTTGCGCCTCAGTGATAATTCGTTCTGCCTCAAGTTCAGCTTCCTTGAGAACCAGTTCCGCTTCCCGCTTGCCGTCCACCTTGGCGCCTCGCAAGGTTTCCTGGGCATTTACAAGCGCATCCTTCATATTCTGATCAATACGCTGGTAGATTGTAAGTTCAGCTTTTAATGCTTCGATCTCTATCGTTTTGGAACGAACATCTTCAGACAATTTTTCCAGCTCATCTGCCACAGTTTCAAGAAAGCTCCGCACCTCAGAAGTATCATAACCACGCATGGCGCGACCGAATTCCTGTTTTTTTATTTCTATAGGGCTAAGCAAGCTCTCCTCCCTTAACTGTCATTTTCAGATGGTTGTTCTCGGACCGAAAATAGCTGTACCGATCCTGACAATTGTCGCTCCGGCAGCTATCGCCTCCGAAAAATCACCCGACATCCCCATCGACAAATCCCAACCGGCAGTGAGAGATGGGAACTCAACTTCGATCCCGTCAAGAGTTTCTTTGAGCCGGTCAAATGATGCTCTGATACGATCCCGATCTTCAGTGAGCGGACCGAGAGTCATCAAACCGTTCAGTTTGATTCCCGGCAGAGATTTTATCTCTCCAATTAGGTCGATGATACTATCCGGATGCACTCCCGCCTTACTCGCTTCGCCGGATGTGTTCACCTCGATAAATACTTCAAGCGATTTTCCGAGTTCCGCCGCCGTGCGTGATAACCTGTTTGCAATCTTAACATTCTCGACAGATTGAATTACATCAAATAGACCAGCCGCTGTTGCAGCTTTATTGGATTGAAGCCTGCCGACCATGTGCCATTTTAACTGTGAAATGTCAAAGCCGACTTCTTCAAGCAGTTTTTCAACAATCGGACGTTTTTCGCTCGCTTCCTGGACGCGATTCTCACCGATCTCCCTTAGACCATCCAGCACAGCGGTAACTAACTTATCATTCGGCTGGCGTTTGGATACGCCCACAATCCTGACTGATTCGGGATTTCGTCCAACTCTCAACGCCGATTCTGCAATCTGTCTGCAAACGGTTTCAAATTGTGTATTCAAAGTTGATCTAAAGCGTTCAATTCAATTGTTCCAAAGTTTTACAATATAGGAATTTCATTTGCATTTTGCAAGATAATTCAGGTGATACTGATCGATGAAGAGTGTTGCATTATCCGTTCTGATAGGTTATTTTATTCTCAGATGCTTTGAGTATACTTCATACCGCTTTAATAAAGTACTACTGGTTCTTCGCTGAATTGTTGTTCGTGCCGCAGGGTGTCCTCGAGTCCTTTGAAATATTCATTTCATAACCAGGTTTTGGACTTAACCATGTCATTCCCGCGCAGGCGGGAATCCAGA
>JABMRV010000145.1 GCA_013202285.1 bacterium
AGACGAGGGCGTCTTCCAGCGGAAAGATGACATTATCGGACAGTCTGCTTCGCGGGAATGACACAGAAGAAACTTTATAAACACGCACTACTTAGTTAATACTCTTCAAAATATCACATGAAAAACATCGTAAAAGACAGAATTCGATACACTGGTCAGGTGATACTCGGCGACTGTCTGGAGATCATGTCCGGTATGCCTCCCGAATCGATCGATCTAATTCTCACCGATCCTCCCTATGCAATTCATTATAAATCTAACCGTCGGGTGGTGAAACCGAAGTTCGATCATATCAATGGCGATCTTCCGGGTGACTGGATTGAACGATTCGCAGTTGAGGCATACAGGCTATTGAAAATGAACCGGCATATCTACTGTTTCTGCCGCCATGATACATATCCTCGTTTTTTCGATGCCTTTGCAAATGCTGGTTTCAACATGAAACGCACCCTTGTCTGGGTCAAAAATAATCATGGTTCTGGGGATCTGAAAGGTGATTACGCTGCAAAAGATGAGTGGATTATCTTTGCACATAAAGGGAGGCGGCTGTTGAGGGGCAAGCGGGAGGACAATATCATGAATTACCCAAAGGTAACCAGTAGTAAGCTGCTGCATCCCACACAAAAACCGGTCGAACTGTTACAACTGTTGATAAAGAAATCCACTGATGCGGGAGAGGTCATACTTGATCCCTATGGTGGCGTGCTGAGTACGGCAGTGGCAGCCGTTCAGGAACGTCGCAGCTTCATCATGATCGATATCGAAAGATCATTCTTGGAGAAGGGGATCGCGAGGATCAAGGCAGAATCTTCCCGAAGTGTCGGGATGTATAACCTGAAGATACCCTAAACCGGAAGAAACTGAATTGAAACTGTTCAGAGATTCCAACATCACAACCGTTCACTTCATCGGCATCTGCGGCACAGCTATGGCATCGGTTGCTGCGGAACTTCACCGTGCCGGTTTTAAGGTCACCGGCTCGGACAGTAATGTTTATCCTCCGATGAGTGAATTCCTGTATAAACACGGTGTTACTGTACTTGATGGATTCAAATCCGTCAACCTGCCGAAGAATGCCTTGATTGTCGTCGGTAATGCACTGTCTCGCGGTAATCCGGAACTCGAAGCTGCATTGAATGCAGGATACTGTTTGATTTCCCTGCCGGAACTTATCTCACGTCGTTATCTCACCGATAGAACTCCAATCGTCGTCGCAGGCACACATGGTAAAACAACCACGACTGCGATGATTGCTCATATCCTCCGCCATTCGGGACGCGATCCGGGCTGGCTGATTGGCGGAATACCGGTCGATCTTGATTTTCCCTGTTACTTCGGAAGCGGCGATGAGTTCGTGATTGAGGGCGATGAATATGATAGCGTATGGTACGATAAACGTCCAAAGTTTTTTCACTATAAGCCTCGAATGGCGGTTCTGACGTCAGTCGAATTCGATCACTCGGACATCTATGAAGATCTAAATGCGGTAAAAGCTGTTTTCCGGAGGTTCGTCAGATTATTACCTGAGAATGGCAAGCTGCTGGTTTGTGGTGATGACCGAGAGGCTTTCTCTGTTGCCGCCGATGCACTATGCAACGTGGAGACGTATGGCTTTAACAGCGGTTTAACCTGGAGCCTGGATAACATAAAGCAATCCGGCGAGATTGGAATACACGGCGATATTAACGGTCCAAATGGACTAACCGGCTCTATGAGATTAAGTCTGACCGGTGAGTTCAACCTGAAGAACGCCCTGGCTGCGTTGGCGATATCTGTTGGGGTGGGCGTCGATCCGGATGATGCCTTGAAGGCGCTGCAATGTTTCAGAGGTGTTAAGCGACGACTTGAACTGCTTACTGAAGAGAAAGGGATCGCTGTCTGGGAGGATTTTGCTCATCATCCGACGGCGATAAGTGCAGCTTTATCAGGTCTGCGAAGGCGATATTCAGGCAGACGTTTGTGGGCGTTGCTGGAACCTCGATCGAACACGATGGCTCGCAAGTATTTCACATCTGAATTGGTCGAGGCTCTTGCCCAGGCTGACAACATAATACTGGCGCCTGTTCACAGGAAGGAGAGAATCCCTTTTGAGGAGCGGTTGGATACTTCCTCCATTGCGAACATACTGCGAAACAGGGGATTGGATGCTGTTGCGGTAGATGCATTTGATGAGGTGGTTGAAAAAATCGAAAAAAATGCGAGAAGAGGCGACGTTATCCTGATAATGTCCAATGGAGGCTTTGGCGGGATAAAAGAGAGGATTGTCGAGTTAATCTGTTAGGAATGGGTCAGGAATGGTAGGGCAGGTGTCCCTGCCTGCCCGATCTGATTAATCTATAAGAAAAGCACAGTCGAGATCAGTCAAACCTCACAATTTTAGTTACAACTGTTTATAATAAGGTGGCGGACAGGAATGTCCACCCTCCCCGGTTTGAAGGAAGCCCCGGCTTCGGAGAAGCCGGGTTACTTCTTATACCTGCATAGTCACATCCGAAAGTTAAACCTTAGAGAGAGCCCTCCTGTGGTTGTCGGTTTAAGATTGAGAGAACTCCTCTTGTTGGTTTTTTTTCCTCCGGATGCATCGATTGCCGAAAACAGATGATTCAGTATCAGCACACCTACGGCAATCACGGCTTTCTGGGACGTTTTGTCGGAAGCGATACGAAGAGACTTGAAATGCAGTCGGTTCTCTTCACTGTCCCAGTTCCACGAGTTATCATCTCCAAGGTAGAGTTCTTCAAACTGCCTGTCACGCAACCGTTTTTCGTTATACAACTTCTGGTTCTGCCAGTTGCCGATATCGACGTAGAACTGGTGATCCTTTGAACCGGAGACATCTGCATGCTGCATGGCGAAAGCCTGGTAGTCGTCTTCAAGCCAACCGCTGTATTTCTTCCAGGATATAATAGAGGCAATAAGAGCGATTTCAGCAGTAAAGAAAGCTTTCGCTTTTAACTTATCGCCTTTTGTCAACTGTCCCCAGCCCGGGATCAGGAACGATTGGAAGAATGGCTTTCCATGGTTGACGTCGGATGAACCTTCCTTTTCCGACTTAACATCAACCGCTTTCTGAGCATACATCCAACCGGTCTGCGTAACCAATCCCGACGCTTGCAGGGATTCAAACAGAGCAGTTCCGGTTGAATTGCCAACTTGAGCTAACAGACCGGGTGAGTTCAGTGCGAGGAAAACGGTGACGAATCCGGTGATTAGCCTGCGTTTTACCAAGAAAAGTTCAGTCCTGCTGCGTTCACAAGCCCGCCGTTGTAAGGAACCTGGCGGAAGCCGAGTTCAGCCTTGGCTCTGCGCTTGGCAATTCTTACCGAGAAACTGGCGTCCAGCGCCGATGCGACATGGTTGAGCAGGGCGATGTTATAACCCCAGGCGGAGTATCCTAACAGCTTGTTGGAATCGTCACGCATGCCCATGTAATCCTGTGAGAAGTCCGAAACGCCGTCGAAATGCGGGGTTCCGTCGATGTCTCCATATTGATCAGACCAAGCCATTCCAAACTGGTGGATATACTTGCCGATCATCTCGTAGAACTGCTGTTTAAGACTCCAGTTGGCGTCTCTTTCCTCCGGTGTCGGCAGTTCATGGGTGAATCCTTCACGGGGCAGGTAATGAATCTTTTCCTCCCAGGACAGAGCGGTCCATTCCTCTAAAGTACCGTCGTATGCACTATCTTCAAGATCGCCGTACCTTTGATCTTGAGCCAGACCGAATTCGTGGTCGCGATAGATCTTCTCGTCGAAATGTTTATTGGCGAAGGCGATGAATTCGTCCTCCTTGTCCTTGCCTTCTCCGTAGAAGTACACGACGCTTGTCCAGGCAGCGACTTCGATGGTGAAGAAGATTGCAGCCTTGATCTTGCTGCCGGCATAGAACTCACCGGCGCCGGGAATAATGGCTGATAGAAGCAGTGCCTTGCCGGGATTGAGTTCTCCAGCCTGTGCCGAAGGATTGGTTGAGACCTGGAAACTCGGCTTGCCCGATCCAGTCAGACCGAGGTCTGTGAGTTTAAGTGGAACAATTTCCGGCGCAAACAGTCTGTCTGCCAATAAATCTCCATCAGCGGCGTGAACAGTGCCGACAGCGAATATGAGCGCCAGTACGAAAAACAGCCGTTTCATTCAACCTCCAGATTTTATGTTTTTTTTATCTTTTTTTTTCAATCTAATTAGTTTCTATTGAAAAAGTCCTCCAGACCGCTGGCAGACGCCCACGTCTGCCGACGAGATCCTTGTTTTTCCGTCATCCCGATGCTTCGGGATGACGGAAGACGGATGACATTTACAAAAAACCAAACAAAAGCGTCAGATACCAGCGCCACTCTTTACCATATTCATGGCTGCCGGTGTCATCGTTTACGACAAGACGGTCAAGACCGTAAGCGCCGGTTATCTGCAGATCTGTCGGGAAGGCATACCATGATACGAGTTTGAACCTCAGTTCACCGCCGATGTCACGCTTGAGATTACTCATGTCTTGTCCATCTGTCCAGGCATCGCCGACTTCAGCGAAGAGAGCGCCGTGAATACGGTCGATGTAAAACGGTCCCCAGCTCCGGTCGATATCGGTCAAGAGAGGAAACCTTAACGAAGTCCTGAGAACAGCCATGCGCGTACCTCCCATGCTGTAAAAGCTGTATCCGCGCATTCCAATAAGACCGCCAGCGTACAGATGATAAAACGAATCGACATCCTCAGATATTATTCCGGCAATTAGTCTCGGATTGATTACCAGGCTTCGGAATAATTTATGATAGTAATCAATATCCGTTTCGAGTCGGTGATAGTTGTATGACTTGTAAACCTCGCCGATTGTGCCCTTCTCGGCGTCGATCTTGAAACCCTCTATGAACCGGTTGTTCTCCCGAGAGTACTCCAACCAGCCCTGCCATCCTCCTGTCGGATGGATGTCCATCGTGGAGGAGATTCCCAGTTTGGCGGCATCAACTCTCAGAATGAAGGCACGACCTTTGTGATATATGTAGTCGAACGATCCGCCGCCGTCAAAATGCAGTACTGATTTGTACTCCGACAATCGGGCGATTACCGAGCCGGTGTAATCCGATGGAATGGGAACTGTACCGCCTATATCGACTTCAGTCAGGTTGAACTTGTAATCAATCGTGTATTTATCGTAGATCGGAACCACATCCGCGCCATCCGAATCCTCGTCGATGATGACGAACGGGTCGTCGAATGTCAGGCTCTGTTTGCGAACGATGTTATACGCCTGCAGGTATAACGTCGGGTACAGCAGGCGGTATCGCAAGTCGAGATAGAGGTCGTATTCACCATCAAAACTGAATGCAGCGCCTCCGAAGAGATTGATTCTTTCAAGCATATCGCCGGTCATTGTATAGAAGCCCGGTTTGAAGGCGTCCTTATCGACGAACACTCGCGGCATCACAAACAGTGTTCCGAACGGAGTAGGATACTTCTCTGCTGTTTCAGTTACAGACGGAGGTGTTGGAAGTTCATGAGAAAAACTTCTGCTATCGGGAAGATATGACATCAGCAGCGGATCTGCTTCGGTTACTTCGTCGATTAACCTCAAAGAGTAACCCTTCTCGGTAAACTCGGCATAGGCAACCTTCCTGTCGGCGCTAACCGATGGCATGAAGGCTCCACCCAGGACGTTTGTGATTGCTTTTTCACTGCCGGTTTCAAGATCCGACAGGTAGATGTTGAAAATACCGGTCCGGTCGTTTGCCCAGTAAAGCTCCCTGCCGTCGCTTGAGAGAATCGGATCGCGATCATCCGTATCGGTTACGATCAGCGGCGTCCAATCAGCAGTTTCAAGGTCATAGCGGTAAATATCTCTTGTACCGAGATTGGCGGTTGAACAGACAATCCAACTTCCGTCCGGTGAAAACCGGGGTTGGAAAATCTGTGTTCCATTGTTTAAGTCCGTCACCATTTCCCAGGTTGTCTGCTCTGAAAGATCCTTTTCTTCGATTACTTCCGGAAGTTCGAGAATTGCCAGGTTCTGTGTGCCGCCACGGTTATGGACAGCCACAATTCTATCACCATCAGGGGAGAAGGAGGGATGCCAAAGTCGTGCTTGTTTCGTCATCCTGATCGTCTTTTCATTCTCCATGTCCCAGAGGTATATATCTGAGAAGGACGAGCCGTGTTTGTCGGGCTTTGACATGGTGGAATATGCAATAAATCGGCTGTCCGAAGACCAGGCAACAGGACCGTTTGCTGGGCATTTTGTAGTGTATGAACTGTCTGATTCTATTTCATATATGTACATATTGCCCAGCGACAGGTAATCCTTTCCCTTGTTGGAAATAAAAGCCACTTTCTTGCCATCAGGTGAGAATGCCGGATAGTAGTTTCCAAATCCCTCATCACTGATGACCCGACCTTCCAGAATATTCTCCCGAATGAGTACAGTCTTATCGGTGTAATCACGGATAAGATCACGCCGCCAGAGTCGATAAAGCTCCTTCTCGGAGATTCCCAACGCTTGACGACATGAATGGTTGAAAGACCAGTTAAACGTGTTGTTCAGAGAGTTGGATATTTCTTCGAGCGCGTCATCACCCCAGCTATCGGCAATATACCTGACAAGTGAGTAGCCATGATTGTACACCGACTCATTGCCGAATGAGGTTTTGCTGGCAAAGACACCCATTTCATTGAGGGTCAGCATCTCTCCGCTTAACGCCCTTGTGCGCAATATCATATCGCGGTGACTGTCCCAGTATTCATATCCCAATCCCCTTGCCTGAAATTGAGCGGTTCCCTCGGCGAACCAGTTCGGCACAACTGTTCCGATAACGGGCCAGGAAGCGATGCGGTTTGGATAACCGTACAGGACGTCAGGACGTTTCTCAGGTTCATATCCGAATGCCTGGAAATATACCTGCGGCATCCAGCGCGGACCCTTGCGTGATCGACCGAGCTGGATTATGTGTGTAAATTCATGTGTGACAACGTTATACAACCAGTGATGTTGTCCTCTCAATTCAAAATCCAGCGGTGTTGCCCAGATCTCAATCTTCTGATCGTAGTAATAGGCTGCACCGTTGGAATAATCATCGTGATCTCGAATGATCCAGTGAATCTTCCCGTCCGGTTCATAGTTATAGAGTTCTGTAATAGGCTTATAAATCGATTCTGCGATTCCGGCGGTTTCACGCGCCGTCCGTTCCGTCCCGTCGTGGAAGTGAACGACGAAATGAGCGGTTTCTATGGTTCGCCAGACGAGTTCAGGATGATTGTAGGGTGAAAACTGAGCCTGAACCGGTATCGCAATTAGATAGATAATACCTGTTAAACAGATGGTTATAATAGATTTTTTGTATTGATTAAACTGCAATTTCTCAACTATATTTTTCAATGTAAGTGAGCACTACTTCACCACCGCGATCTTGACTACCCTTGTCTCAGACTTGTCGTTACCATGTGCTCTGACTATCGCCACATATACTCCCCTGGCTATGTCGGTCAGATCCCATTCGATCTCATGGTCAGATCCTCCCGCCTGATCGGAGCGATGAAAACTGGTCACCCTTTCACCGAGGATGTCGTATATATCGACGTCCACGGAAGCCGAATAATTAAGGAAATAGCGGATTGCTGTTTCATCGCGGGCTGGATTGGGCCAATTGTAACATTGACCGTCAGGCATCAGGATTGATGCTTCCCGCGGTGAAAATGACGCTGGAGGCTCCCATATCGAATTGGAGTGATCGTTATCGCGATACTTCTGCCCCCACCAGACAGTCGCTTCATTGCTGCTGAAATCAAGGTCATAAGCCTGGAAGGTTTCGTCGGTAATTATCAGCAGTTCCAGTCCCGGTTCATCGTCAAGCTGGCTGAGATACATCCTGAAATCGTTGTAGCGTGATCTTGGCGCTACCAGAGGAAAGCCCGGAAGAATGTGACCGTCCATTGTTAAACCATCGATCCGGTACCAGTAGTCGTATTCGGGTCCGGCTTCAGCGCCGATATAAGACGTAAAACTTGTGCGGAAGATCATTTCAAAAGTGCCGTCACCGTCCAGGTCGCAGATAAGCGGCTTACCGATGATTTTCGTCTGCGGATCGGAGAAGCTGTCATCCGCCCTTATGAACAATGGAAAATTATCCACAACGACGCCATTCGCTTCAAATGCGTCTATTCTGTCCAATTTGGTACTGAGAAATTCATACCTGCCGTCGCCGTCAACATCTACCGGAAGCAGAGAAGCATAGTAGTCATCTCCAGCACCGATTATCTCGGTGAAGCTTGCTTCGTCGAATGGGTCGTGTACAATGATGAATTTTCCATGACCGGTTACCTCGGGAAAATGATAGATAAAATCCTGGTTTCCCGAACCGTCGATGTCAACGAGATGACTAAAATAGTTGAAAGAAGCTTCAGTGTCTGCATATTCGAGCAGCGTGTCCGTCAGTCTTCCTTGCATCCCCCGCCACAGGATCAGCCTGTCTGCGGCGGCGATAAGAAAACTGTCCGATGTTGCGCTGCCGTATCGATGGATCGATTTCAACTCGCCCTCATATCTCAGGATGCCGGTATTAGTCAGTGCGCTGTTATATGAAAGTACTCTGTTGGATGAACTGCCCAGAATAATTACCAGCAGTACCGCGTTGATAGAACCCTCGCCGCCGAAACAGAACTTCACTCCGTCAAAAGGAACATTTCCATCGATCATTTCGAAGGTTCGCGGGTTGTGATAGTCAAGTATCGATTCGAGAACCTTGAACTGTATCTGATCGTTACCATGGCTGAGCCAGATGATATCGTCGATATGATCGCTATTAATATCACGAACAGCAGGATATCCCCATATATAATGATCGGTTACGATCTGACGTAACAATGATCCGTCACCGTCATAGATGTTGATGGTATCACCATTGTTGTCAAATAGCGCGAATTCCTGGTCGGATTCATCGTCATCAAAGTTTCCCAACGCAGTGATTACCTGCCCGAGATTATGATAAACCGGGTTCATTGAGTAAGTATTCGATCTTGAGTAACTGAAGCTCATTATGGTGTCGATACGGGAGAAATTGTTGACGGTAATCCCCGTAACCGCTCCGGAGTTATCGCGGCTGTCGGGATATGACTTGTCATTGAAGCTGACCGCTCTGCCCTGATTGGCGGACTGGTGAGCGAAGTTCTTCATGTACCATGCATCCTCGAAAATGCCGTAGTCCGTACCGTAACCGGGCGTCAGAAAAGGATAATCCCTGCCGATGTCCTGTGCGCCGTCAGCCTCTTCGAGATCGAGCCCTCGATGGTTTTCAATGCTGTTGAACCTGCCGTCATCCATAAGGTCGGTCAGGGTCTCATCGACATGCCATATCAGGATGCCGGAACCGGGCGTATCGAAATCGAGGTTGTCGATGCTGACGGGAACACGAAAGCCGGGATCCGGATCAACTGTATAGTCGTTATTGAAGATCATGCGGCGGTCGTTATGATCAAGAGCGATCGCTGTCTCGTCAACGCTCGGATCGCGGTGGCGGCATTCGAGCAGGAAATACTCACGCGAGGATATCCTGATAAGTCCGGCTTCGATAACGGTATCGGGAGCTTCGAAGTTATAGCCCGCGATAGACCAGTCCCCCGGCGTCAGCTCGGTCGGTGTCAACCAGTCCATATAGGAGCGCGACCAGGCGTCCATCGGTCCGGGTATGGCGCCATAGAAGTTACCGAAGCCGCGATCCATCATGCTCCATTTACCGACTACCGCTGAACCGGAATCGCGGTCATAAAGAGCAGGGACTCCAAGCCAGTGACCGAAGAGGAAGACAACAACACCATTCATTGCAATCTGAACACCATCGTGGGTTTCGGTCTCTGGAAGTATCAACCCTTCAGTAACGTAATGCCTCGTTCCCATGTAATCTACCGGAATACCGTCCGTCAGATCGAGATGGAGCCGGAAATCCTTAAGAACCATCCAGGCTGATGGAATATCATGAGGAGTTTCAGTATAGCCGAGATCGAATTCCGTTCCGGCTCCCGCATGGAAAATGATGAGCAGGTCGTATTGACCCCAGTCGATGGCTTCATCCTCATCAGCGGACGTAACCGCATCGTAGAACAGGTTTGCCAGACCTCTGTCCAGCGCCAGCGAATCGCTCTTCCGCGGTGTATTATAATTATACTGCCACATCTTCTTCGGCAGTTGATAGGCAGAGCGGTCGCCGGATGGATAAATGTCCCAGGTTATATCGAGAGCATTCTTTGACATCTTCCGCCAGTAGAACCTGTTGAATTCGAGCTGATCGTCGAAGTACTGCAAATCGTGTGGGGGGGGATCGAAGTAAGAAGTATCATTAGCAGAATAGTCGAAGGTTCCATCACCGGTTGTGGTGGATAGATCATCCTTGACGAACTCAACACGCAGGGCGAGGATATTTACCGTACCGCTGCGACGGAGCAGAGCATCCCGTGCCTGCGCTGACGGCAGACGCGGGTGAACTACATCGACCGTGCGGATCTGTCTCTGTGCGGATGCCCCGCGAGTAACCTTCGCCGGAGTAAGGATCGAGATCAGGATGAAACACGGAATCAGGCAGATCGACATTCGATGAGCGAGCTTTGGAAACCTGCTGATAATGTAAACCTCTAAAGCGTGAGGTTCAGTGACAGCCGCATCGTGTTTTTCTGGGTGCTTTCACCGTAGATATAACTGAAGTCGAACCGGTAAGCTGAAACCTTGAATGAAGCGCCGTAGGTCATCGGCTTGAGGTCACCTAACTGATCGTTCCAGTAACCCCAGCGGAGCGCAACCATGTCGGAATACCAGTATTCAAATCCCAGGTTGTAAATCATGTCGATGAAAACCGGTTCATCGGTCCATGCGGTGAAAAGTGCGATGTAGAACGGGTCTGTCTTGTTATCTGAATGCTTGCGCACCAGTAGCTTGTTCATGTCGTAGGCGATGGTGAATTTGTTAAATTCATCGTCGAGAAGTTTATAAGCAAGCCCGAACTTCAGGTTGGTTGGAATCGGATCAGCCTGTGCCTGGTCGATATAGGACATTTTCGGACCCATATTAGCCAGATTAGCGCCGAAGGAAACCTGCTTATGCAGCAACGGTTCGGTCATCTTGTACAGCACACCGAGATCGACGGCGAAATTAGTGGCAACGCCGCTGCCCTTCTCCTGTCCGGCGCCCACGTCCGACAAGTGGCTGTAAATGAACTTGACATTAAGTCCAAGTCCAAAATTCTCCGTCACCGTCGCGCCGTAGGAAGCAGTCAATGCCGTTTCATACGTGCTGAAATGCCCTAACGTTCTCCCGAGATCATCGGTGTGGGGACTCGATCCGAGGTTGATGAAAACAACGTTGAATCCGAACGTTCCCCAATCCTCCACGAAGTTCGTATAGGAGATAAAATCGTAGTAGAGGTCCGGTAGATTGAACTCAGGAAGCCAGTTGGTGTGCATCAAGGTTAGCTCGCGCCGTTCGAGGAACGCCAGACCGGCTGGATTCCACCATGTAGTGGTGGCGTCGTCTGCTATCGCGACAAAAGCCTCACCCATACCACCGGGTCTTGCGCCCGGAGAAATCAGCAGGAAGATACCTGTCGCTTCGGCGACTCCTGCTTCCGCGCTGCTGAATGAACCGACGGCTACCAGCAACACAATGAGAATAGTTAAATTTTTGCGAAGCATAACCCTCTCTTTTGTTTTATTTTGTATTTGATAATTATTTTCGAGTTTAGATTTTTCTATCGAACAACGGCAATTCGCCCTAATCCTTCGGCGCTGCTGCCTCTGTCATCCCAAACTTTGACAGTGTAAAGATAAACTCCGTTACCTACCTGTCTGCCGGCTGAATCACGACCGTTCCATTTAGCGTTATGGAAGTACTCTGAAGTGGTTTTCCCGTTGCAGTCCCAAATTTGTCTGCCGCCGACGGTAAAGATCTTTATCTCATAATCAACCTGAGGACGAGTCACGATGAAGGAGAATTCCGTTTCAGTTTTGAACGGATTTGGATAGTTTAATATCCTGTAAACCTCGAGACCGCCGGCACCGGCAGTGACGTTAACGTCTTGTTCGTAAACTGCGAGGTTGTTGAAGCTGTCCCATGCTTGAATCTTGAGGTTGTACATACCCGGTTCGAACGGTCCGATCCGTTTCTCAAGACTTCCGGACTGATGGCTGTCAAGATCATAAAGGAAGAAACCTGTAAGATCACTCGGTTGACCGTCGTTAATCGATAGGTTGATGCCGTGCCCCAGAGTTCCGGTTAGATTAAGTCCGGAGGCATCATACAGATCTACCATCAGCATCGGTTCGGGACCAACATTGTCGCCCTCGCGATAAGCCCTGCTTCCGAGAAACACGCTGATGGTTGGGGGATCACTATCTACTGCATCGGAAACCTGATTTGCGTACTTAATAGAATCAAGGACTATTACGCCGTCTGTTTCATCATTATAGAAATATGCCATCACCCGTCCGAAGTCACTGCCGAGTGTGACGTCGCGCGGTACGACGAATTGACCGCTGAATATGCCGTTTGCAACACTGAAAAGCCCCCTGTAAACGGTTGGGCCACTCAGATCATAATAAAGGTTAATCGGATCCGAATCCGGTCTGTAAACGACGTGATGACGTTCAACCTTGGTGTCAAGCAAGAGGAATTCAACTTCTCCGTTGAAGGAGACATCGACTTGTTCGTCATTGTCATGAATTTCGCCCACCACAGTTGACAGAGCCAGCGGGACGAGTGGAAATTCAATCAGATCCAGCGTATCAATATTTCCCGTCATGCGGGGCGCGCCGATTGCCATTGCCGGATCGCCGAGCAGGTGATAAGAGGCGCTGTTGATCGGACTGCTGCGATACTGGTGTTTTGCCCTCAGCAGGGCTTCACCGAGTGTCATGCCGTCAGGTTCTTCAAACAGGTAGCTGAAGAAGTTGCTGGCGAGATTGTAATTTGGTCCCCCGCCGGTCAATCTTGTCGAAGCTATAATCCCAATCGCCCCACGCCCGGCAGCAGCCAATAACTGCTCGGGGAAGCTCTGCTGGGCGGGATCATCCCAATACGCCCAGTCGCAGGTGAAGGCAAGGAAAACCGGCAAGCGGCGGGATGGTTCGATGCGATTCAAATCGCGTGATAGGACAAATACGTGTTCATGTGCCCACAGTGTCGCATTACCGTGCCCCATATAACTGACCAGCAGCGTTCCGGTGTTAATACTCTCAATAAGATCATCTGCTGCACCAGGTTTCTCACGTCCCCACTCTCTCTCGTACTCGGTAAGATAGATCTTGTCCCGGTCAAAGAAGGACGGAATACAAGACTCGCTGAGCAGTTCAGTATTACGGACATGTTCAGCTTCGTAGTTCCATCCGTCGCCGAACTCGTCATCCGCAACGAGTGTAATCCGACTTCGCCAGTGACCGAATTCCGGTTCATCAGAATAGTTCACAATTTTCTCTACGATGGCATGCATCTCGCGCACGCTGCCTGCGGTCAACCGACCCACCGGAATCTCAGGAAGCGGGTAACTGTTCTGATCTGTAGAATAAGGTGTAAAATCAACAAACCAATCGTCGGTGCATAGTGAGCTGTTCTCATACGGGGGGAGGAAGTTTTCACTGTTTGCACGATTGATGTCCCGGTAATTGTAGTCACCATCACCGCAGAGAACAACATAGTCGGGAGGATCTGACCAGTATTCACCGGCGAACATCAACATATTCCGGATGGCGCCGGGATCTCGCAGACCTCCGGAGAATCTGTTGTATATCTCCGAGAGTCTCACACGTCTTGCATCGAGTGAAGGTTCTCGTCGCGTATAACTGTCGAGCAGCGGCTCAACGGCATCCCAGTAATTATCCGGAGTAATCAGGATTATATCAACATCGTTCGACCTCGCGCTCAGCTCGTCAATGTCTGTATCGGGGCGGAAGTACTCTTCAAATGGAGAGTTAACCGATGCGAAATCAGTAGTAGATGCAAGAACGAAACGCCGCGGTGTGGATTGTGTCTGAGTGACGGTGAAGCCCGAGGCGCGTTCCAGTCTTACATCGTTATGATTGGTAATGTCAAATATCCAGGGTTCATCAATTGCTGAGATCTCGTAACGGATCACCCCATTGAAGTTCAGGCTTTCGAAGATTCTTGCCCGGTCAAGACTGCAGTAATATGATAGGTCGAGCCAGTCGAAGTGCGCCTGAGCGTTGCTATGCCTCTGCTCCAGTGTAAGGATGTTGTAATTATTGTTCAACTGTGACTGGACATCAGTAAATAGTTGGCTTGAAGTATGGTGGGCAAATCCGGGGTAATAACTGCCGAGCGATTCTCCGTTCAGAATAACTTCGATTTGAGGGTCGCGCAGAGTTCTAATTATCCTCACCCTCAGGTTCGCCGGTTGGTTGATATCCGGACTCGGCAAGTTGAAGGTGTAAGAGATTCTCGAAGCGCCGTCGAAGGTGTAGCCGTACCATTCCCTCCCTGAACCGGAAATACCGCCAGGATAGAAGATGAATTTCTCCGGTTCGAGATAGTAACGGGATATACCGGTTGTAACCGTCCTGTCAGGTAAGATGTCTTCTGTGAATCGATTCATCCGTTTTCCGCCGCCGTTTGGATTGATCTTGAACCAATAACGGTTGCTGGTCGAGTAATGGTTGACGGCAAATTTCCAGCCGATGTCATCCGGTATCCATTCACCGGCGTCCTGACCATAGAATAGGAACCAGTCCCCGGCGTTGAAATTGTCGTCACCGCCATCGTTCATGAAGAGAGCGCTCTCCCTGAGACCGAAAACAGCGGTATCGCCGGGATCGAGGGATAACTCACCGCCTCCGTTTCCGTAGATTCTAATATGAGATGCCGTTACACCGTCGGAAGGTAAATCCACACCCCAATTGCGTAAGTCCTCGAATGTAACCTTGTAGATGTTTTCTTCTGTCACATCGAAACGATAGAGTGAGCCCTCAAGAGGCCATGTTTCGGTGACAAAGCTCGATGTCGTGTATCTGCCCCACTTGGAGGCTTGTTCGGTATTGACTACGACCGATTTGACAACCTTGCCAAGTTTAATCGGACGGCTGTTCGGATCGGTTTTATAAGAGCCAAAGTCAACTCTGAAAACGACCCGCTTTGCCAATTCGACTGTTGGAGGATTGTTATCGTACCGAACAGGATAGACAGGAATCCGGATGACTTTCAATCCGGATAAAGACCTTACATCCACCTTTCCGATGACTTCATCGGATTCCGGCATTGAATAGTATCTGAAGTTGTCGGATTCGTCATCCCTGGGATTGTAAACAGGGAGAGATCCTTTCCAGGCTTCACCGGCTTCACGAGTCAGGAATCGGACTACAGGATTTGATCCGGGTGGAACAGCAACAGTGACGATGTAAATCGGTAATTCCGGCATTCCCGGTGAGAAAATATGGTCACCGCCTTTGAGAGTCAACCTGATGATATTCTGATCAGCATCGACTGGTCGCAGTGGTTCGGGATGATACTCAACTGTTACCCCGTAGTCATTCGCGGTGAGCAGGTTTATACCGCCGGTTGCTGAACTGACGGCGAAGAACAACACCGCAAGAATGACAACCAGGACCGGTAAATGAGTGCTAAGATGTTTTGGTATCATGGGTCCCTTCAAAATAAAAAATCCGGACAGTTGCCCGGATTATGCAGAGTAATGGGTCAACTGGCTAACGATACAATAGAATCTGTCCAGAAAACCCTAACAAGTTATGTGGTTACTATCCTCCGATAAGGATTAAAGCGTATGATATAATCATACAATTTACTGATTATGTCGAAGATAAAGTAATATTTCTCGAATGTCAAGTGTTAAAACGATTCTGCTTCATCAATTAACATATTTGGTATGTCATTTTCAACCTTATATTTCAGTCTGCACGCCTGGCATGAAAGGATATTCTTTTCGGAATCGTATTCAAGCTTGCCTTTACACTTGGGGCAGGCGAGGATTTCTAAAAGCTTCTGATCAAGCATTTTATGCTCCCGAGTTTATTCTTATAACGGTCGTCAATCCGCTGTGGTTGGCGACATTATATTAATATTCTAATAATCTGATATTTGTACTGTCAACCGCGGCGGGTTGACAGTCCGTCAGTCGAGCCGCCTACTGGCGAATCGGGTTTCAAATGCAGGATTAACTTGGCGAATCAATCGCGTTCAGTTTTTCTTTCAATCCTTCAGGTATTCGGGTTACTTTGTTCCGGTTGTCTATAAAGCAGTGCGAGGTGCTGCCACTGCAGAGCGGCTCGGATTCATTATCCCTGCATATCTTGTATTCAAATGTTATTCTGCTGCTTCCCCAGCCGGTCGGTCGAATTATAATATTAAGCAGATCATCGTAATATGCCGGTTTATGATAATTGAGTCTTGCTTCAATCACCACAAGGGTGTATCCACTGTCTTCAATCTCCTTGTAGGGTTTCCAGAAATTGCGAACCCAGTCCGATCTGGCGAGTTCGAAGTATTCAAGATAAATAACATGATACAACAGACCCATTCTATCTACTTCGCTGTATCTGACCCGGACGGTTGTCGTCTGACTTCCCTCTAACCTTCGTTCCATTCGCCAATCTCCAGGTATTTTTCGATGCGTTTCTCGATCCGTTCGTTGTACGTCATTGTTGACAGTTCATCCAGCGCTCCGGTTACCGTTTCAGCAATCCTTGCAGCGACCAGTCCGGGATCGTGATGAGCGCCGCCCAGAGGTTCTTCGATTATTTCATCGATGATGCCGAATTTCAGCAGATCAGGAGCGGTGATCTTCATGGCATCTGCGGCTTTTGAAGCATGCGATGCATCTCGATAAAGGATGGAAGCGCAACCCTCCGGACTGATGACGGAATAGACGGCGTATTGCAGCATATACACACGGTCGGCAACAGCGAGAGCCAGGGCGCCGCCGGAACCTCCTTCGCCGATAACAACTGCTATGATCGGAACTTTGAGATTTGCCATGGCAAGAAGATTTTCAGCGATAGCGGACGCCTGTCCGCGTTCCTCGGCTCCAAGTCCCGGATATGCGCCAGGTGTGTCTATCAGAGTTATAACCGGCAGGTTGAATTTCTCAGCGAGTCTCATGATCCGCAATGCTTTACGATACCCTTCCGGGTGAGACATGCCGAAATTGCGTCTGATGTTATCCTTGGTGCCGCGTCCCTTCTGGTGACCGATGATAGCTACCGACCTCTCGCCCCAGTGCGCCAGTCCGGCAACAATTGCTTCATCGTCGCTGAAGGTTCTGTCACCTTTCAACTCGATGAAATTCTTGGTAATGAGATCGATGTAATCCAGTGTATAAGGGCGATTCGGGTGCCTTGCCAGTTGAACATACTGCCACCTTGACAGCTTGCTGTAAATATCGCGGTGCATCTTCTCAGCCTTCTTGCGCAACTTGGCAATCTCCTTCTCAAGGCTGATATTACCGTCCTGTGGGGTTTTCTCCAGTTCGTTTATTTTGAACTCGAGTGCTCGCAGCGGCTTTTCAAATTCTAATATAAAATCCTTCATCAGCGTTTATTAAAGAGGGTTGAAATTTTCTTGAGTGACCGCCCTAATCCGCGGGGCGACAGATAGTCCAGCGAAAGAAGCTGCAGCCTGCCGTCAGGTTGAACAGGGCTGTCGGGAGCGATCAGCTTGAAGTTCACACCGCGCTTTTTGCCTGCCTGACTGATCAGTTCCAAAACACGAAGATGATCGACCTGATCATGTGCAAACAGAACCTCCTCAATCTCTTCCTGCTGGACGAGACGTGCCAGGTCATTTTCACCGCCGAGTACCGGTGTACCATCGATAAGGCTGCCGACTAATTTCTCATCTGGATCGATGAATCCAACCGGACGATATGGGAGATCGGGAGATTCCTTGATCTGCGAAACGATCTTTCGACTGTGATCACCGACTCCCACAATGAGCGTTCGTCGCTGGTAAAACCTTTGCCAGGCTCCAGTTCTCATCAGTTTACTCAGAGTGATACGCCAGGCGAAGATATAGAACGCTCCAGCTAACAGCCCGAAGAGGATTACCTTTCTTGAATAAGCAAACTGTTGAAAAAAGTACTTGAAACTGCTGTTAACCAGGAAACCGTTCAACATTCCCAGGATAAGTGGAACGGATTGACCTCTCCTGAAGGTGTAAGCGCCGAATCCTGCCAGCGAAGCCGTCCATACTGTTGCTTGTACTATCAGAGAGAAAGCGACAGGTAGCGTCAATCCGACGTCTCCCCAGCGGAGCCATCTACCGAGAGCCAGTATCGCCAGAAAACCACACCAGTCAACTGTCAGCCAGATCCATCGTTGCCATATTTTCTTCAGCCTGACTGCGGCTCCAGCGAGAAAAATCCCAAGATCGATCAATTGATGTCCACCCAGAGGATAACGTGACTTAAAGTGCTTCTCGACGAAAAGATGCATTGCACCGTAGAAGGCTTGATCCCTGTTGATATTACTGCGGCGCGTCGATTCGCCTCTGAAATGCACGATTTTCGTAACCGGGGCGTAATGCACCTCCCAATCCGCCTGCTTCATCCGAAAGCACCAGTCTATATCCTCACCGAACATGAAGTAATCTTCATCGAAACCACCGACTTCCCGGTAGGTTTCCATACGCACCATCATGCATGAACCGACCAGTGAATCTATCAAGGCAGGTTTATCTGGATCGAGATAGAGCAAGTCATAGCGACCGAACAGTTTGCTCTTGGGGAATAACCGTGCGAGACCGGAAAAACGGCTGAACGCCACCCATGGTGTAGGGAATCCGCGTTTGGAGGTAGTGTCGAAACTTCCTTCGCGCGTCAATATCTTCGGACCGACCGCCCCGGCACGGGGATGGTCGTCCATGTACTGCACCAGTGATTGAAGGGTATCCTCACCGACAAGCGTGTCTGGATTGAGCACCAGAATGTATTTCCCGCGTGCTTGAGATAGAGCAATATTGTTTGCCCTGCCGAAACCGAGGTTCTCACCGTTATCGATGAAAATAACCTGCGGGAAGAGTGGCTTCAGGTATTCGACAGAGCCGTCGGTCGATCCGTTATCAACCAGGAAAATCTCAGTTGATAGTGAGCCGGCAGCGGCTTCCACTGAACGGAGGCACTGCTCTGCGAAGTGTTTTACATTGTAGTTGACAATTATGATTGAAACGTCAACTGTGGACGGGTTCATCGACTGATTCGCGTTTCTTGGGGCGGCGGAAAAATCCGGCGATACCGAGCTTCCATACTTCCAGAACAGCTTCCCTGACAATTGATTTTGACATCTTTGACTGTCCGATAGTTCTATCGACGAATATTATCGGAATCTCAGTTATGCGGAAACCTTCCATCCAGGTTCTCCAATTCATCTCGATTTGGAAAGCGTATCCACCCGATCTGACATCGTCGAGGTTTATTGCTTCGAGGACTTCTCGTCTGAAGCACTTATATCCGCTCGTAGTATCCCTGATGCTCAATCGGGTAATAAGGCGAGTGTAGATGGATGCGGTGTAGCTCAACAGCAATCTTCTCAGTGGCCAGTTTACTACGTTAACTCCCCCGATATATCTTGAACCGATCACCAGATCAGCGTCCTTTATCGCCATCAGAAAATTCGGGATCTCGTCAGGGTCATGTGAGAGGTCGGCGTCCATTTCAAAGATATAGCTGTAACCATGTTCCAGGGCATATTTGAAACCTTCGATGTAAGCGGTACCGAGACCGAGTTTGCCCTGTCGTTGTATCAGATGAAGACGTGGTTCCACTCCCTGCAGTTCCTTCACGAGATCGCCGGTACCATCAGGGGAGTTGTCATCGATAACCAATACATTGAGATCCTCAACTACTGTCAGAACACGTTGAATTACTTCAGTAACGTTTTCGCGTTCATTGTAGGTCGGAATTATTACCAGTGATTCGGCTGACTTTTGAACATGTACTGAGACATGTTCTTCCTTCAACATATTCTTGCTGTTCATTTACTCATCGCCTGCTTTAACTCATTTTCCTGCTGTTTGTAAAGTACTAATGAATCTTCCGCATCTCGGAATTTAATGTAAAGTTCTCTTTCAGCCTTGTGTACCTCGATACCGGATCGCATCGGACGTTTAGCGGGTTGACGGAGCTTCGATGTTGCGATAGGAATAATAAGTTCGCTGTTAAGATCGAACAGTTCTGCAATTTTCAGAGCAAACTCGTAGCGCGTCATGAAACCCTGACCGGCGATGTTGTATATTCCCTCGCGATCAAGCGTTATCAACCTGTCAATGCCGGAAGCAAGGTCATCGACAATAGTCGAATTACCCCACTGATCGTCAACGATTCGAACATTTTTCCTCTTGCGGAGTTGATCCAACAGCCAGGTCACAAAACTCGACCGGACTTTTATACCGTTGCCGTATAGAACAATTGTACGTACCACTGCCCAGTTCAAGCCGCTTCCACGAACGATGTTCTCAGCAGCTAATTTGGATCGACCGTAATACCCGATGGGATTTGGAAGATCATTCTCATCATAAGGTCCATTTTTCCCGTCAAACACATAATCGCTGGATATGAATATGACTTTTGAACCGATCTTCCCGGCAGCGGTTACGATCTGATCAGTGGTTACAACATTAACATTCCAGCACAGTTCCTTCTCCATCTCACACCTGTCAACCTCGGTCATCGCTGCGGTGTGAACGATGATCTGCGGTTTAAGACTGCGGATGGTTCCTATAGTCGTTTTTCGGTTTGTCAGGTCATGTTTGAGATACTCATGCGGCACATTCTTCACCAGGTTTTCGTCACCGAGATCGATTCCAATGAGTTGCGTCTGATCCTTGTTAAGCTGATTCAGCAGTTTCTGACCGAGCAGACCGTTTGATCCTGTAATGAGAATTCGCATGAGATACTTACTTAACCGGCAGCTTTGAGCCAATTGAGCGGAATGTGACAAGTTTTTCGTGAATTTCCGGACTCGAAAGGCTGAATAGTCTGGCGCAGAATAGAGCGCTGTTTACAGCTCCCGCCCTACCAACGGCAAAGGTGGCGACGGGAACGCCGGAAGGCATCTGGACTGTTGAGAGTAGGGCATCCATGCCATCTCCTATGCCGCCGCTCAGTGGAACACCGATCACCGGTAAATCGCTGTGAGCCGCGCATGCTCCGGCAAGGTGTGCCGCCATGCCTGCTCCGCAGATTATCGCAGAGTAGCCTTCTTTCCTGGCGTTTGCAGCCATTTCAGCGGTCTGGACTGGATTGCGGTGTGCAGAGGAGACCATGATATCGACACTGATCTCGAAGTACTCGAAGTAAGGCAGGGAAGTCTCCATAACTTCGCGATCACTCTCTGAACCGATAAGTATCTGAACTTTGTACTTTTCCATTTTCTCTTAATTAAATGTAATTTCAAATGTACGGAGTATTGTATCAAGCTGCCATAAATAGGGCATCTTTGCTGTTCCCGGTGAGAATACCGCTCCATCGATTATAAAATAGAGGTTTTTCTCCGGAATTCCAATTCCGTAAGTAATGAAAGGTCCGCCTCCGATAGGTCCTTCCGTAGCCCAGATACCTCTGATCTGAACAGCCTGTCGTCCGTCAAAGCCGGTCTCTTCCCAAATCCAGTGATCGTCATAGGTCATTACCGGATCGCGAAAACTTGCGCCAATTGACTTCCGGCGTTCATAAATGAGTTCCGGTGTTATGGATTCAGCGTTATTCATCTCACCCCAGGCAATGGTTATCCACCTGTCAGGATAATGGCGTATAAACCTTATGAAGCCCAGGCTGTCATTCTGCCGGGAGGGGATGTAATCGGGCTGCAGGTGTATTCTGAAACCTGAATCGCTCCCCAATCTGTGCTCGAAAAGGCTGTTTTTATAACGTCGTATATAATTATCTACAAGGCGGTCATACTCGAAATCCATCGCCCAACTATACAACGAATCGATCCATTTGTCAACCCGTTCTCCCAGTTCACGTTGATTCCTTCCCACAACTATCAGCATCATCTGGCGTCGAGCCCAGGGATCAGGTCGTTTGAAGACTTCATATTCTCCATTGTCAACGCCTTCTTTTACTTCAGGCGTTAACATTCGACGCACTAAGTCGGCTGTTGGTCCGTCACCGTTAAGGCTTGCGGTCAATAGTAGCAGCGGCTTTCTCGTATGATCCTTAACTGTATTCCCGTCCGACCAGATTATCTCAAACAGCGGTTCAGGCTGGGGAACTCCTATCATTCGTCCGAATTTGGTTTCGACAAACTTGCTGATAATCGGACGGTCGAACTCATCCGCTACGACTACCAGCATACCGCCGTCACCAACAGAGAACGGTTTACTGGAACATCCTGATAGTGAAACAGCAAGCCAGATAAGAACTGGCGTGATAATGAATTGAAGTCTCAAGATTTTTTGAAAATGTAGTACATTCCGGAATGGTGTCCACTCACAAGACCCCAGAATAAAGAAGTAATAATTGTAAATGTCAGTCGAACGGGTAACAGCAGAATCTGTGAGATACCTTTTGCTTTCTTAAGTATCAACTCACTGTGGAGGGAGTTATAGAACGTATCAAGCGGCATCATCCCCGACCTGATAAGTTTGAAACCGGTTTTTTGAAGTATCATTTCGAGTTGAGGAGCAGAGAAATGCCATAGATGGCGCGGTGCATCGAGTGCAACCCACCAGGGACCGTAAAGCCGTGCGTCAAGTGATCGTATATTTGGGAGCGCTATTAAAACTGTCCCTTCGGGATCCAGTAAGTGATTAATGGACTCTAACGCTTCCGTTGGGTTTGGCATATGTTCCAGAACATGCCACAGTGTGACAAGTCGAAATCCGCCGGCTTCAACGCTGACACTGTCCAGATCTCCCGTATGAACCTTGAGCCCGAACCGTTCGCACGCCCATCGGGCTGCTCTTGATTCGGGCTCGATACCCTCGACAATGTAATCCTGTGCCAGAATTGCCGGAAACTCACCGGTACCACATCCGATGTCCAGAATCTGCGAGCCGGGCGGAATAAGACGACCGACCAGACGTTTTTTCCATGTTAGAGTCCGTTTCCGCGCTGATTCGTAAATTTTATCCAGCAATCTCCGCGGTGACTCCAATGACATGAATGGATCGTAGCCGTCTTCCTCGTAAAATTTACTCGTATCTCTGGCGGTGGGACGCGGGTTAAGGAAGATTAACCCGCATCTCGAACACCGAACCAGCCGATAGTTGCATAACTGTGGTTCAAGCAGCCTGTCGCTGCAGTTCAAGTAAGGTATATTGCGTGTATCAACCGGACAAATTGGACAGGATACGTTCTCACAGTGTCCTGACGTCAAGGCAATTATTAATAACTACGCCATTTGGAAGACGGTGTGAAATACATCCTGTAGGTTACCTTGGCGAAACCGCCTGTCATATCAAGAGCAAATCTTTTTCCTATTGCTTCGTTGATATAGACGATTTCGTAAACCTTTTCGTCCGTTGTATCTTCGCCTATCCGGTTGGTTTCTTCTTCATTCAGGAATACAAGTACAACTGGGTACCTGATGAAACCTATTTTAGCCACTCTTCCACCCAACTGGAAAGATAGACCAGTGTTGGCACTCAATGGCATTTCGTAACCGAGGGCGAGCGTCAATCCCAGAGCTTTACCCTTGGCGTCGACGAAACTACCACCACTGAGGTGTGTTCCGGATGCATCCTTTACCAAGTCGATTGAACGGTCGAGTGATGCCGAGGTAACTGTCGGTCCGATCGCGAACATCAACTCACCCGCTCCCATGGATTTATACCATGTTGGTAAGGCGTATAACTCCCATCCCTTCACGGTCTGTTCCACCCAGCTCGGATCGAGGTCTTCTCCTTCGGATGTAGAAAGTTGTGTTTCTATCCTGTATTTCTGATCGAATATACCGGGAACTCCGGCGGAAAGTTTGTTGAAACCAATCTGCCAGCCGAAGTTATCCTCGACCCGGTAGATGATACCTATCCCGAACTGTGAACCGATGTTGATCTTATCATCAGGTTCATCTTTCAGTCCGATGAAATCGAAGGGGATGTAATCATTGACATCTCCCAACATATAGTATCCACCGCCAAACTGAAGTTCCACACCGTATTTTTTCGGGTGGTCATCTGTTGCTGACGACACACTTGGTAAGGTGAGGATAAAAACTGAAATTAGTACGAGCTTCCCTACCGTTCTTAGCATTGTTAATGCCTCCGTTTAATATGTACAAAGTGTCTGCGTCAATGGGCACTTAATCACACCCATAAGACGATTTAATTGTTTTTAGTTCTCCAAAGGTTCTGCGTTTACTAAGAAAATACTGCAGGACTATCGAACAGGGGTAGATCCTTAACAGAATCTCGCGCTCAGATAGTATTCTCAACCTCTGAGTGCAAATACGCCCCTTTATAAGATAAGGCATTGAAAGCCAAAACCAACACCCTGCGCGTGTTACTGCCCATGATCTTTTGAAATCTCCGCAAAAGATCGACCGGATTATTGCGGTAAAATCTAATAATATCCTTGCGGGGAAAAACCTGATGAGAGATCTGAAACTGTAGTTTCTAAACAACATAGCCAGGCTGTTGCGGTGATTTAAGTACATTTTAGTGAATGATTCCGAGTGTATCGTCGCTGCACCGAGGTGTTTTACCACTGCTGAGGGAACAACCAAAATCCTGTGTCCCATCAACTGCAACCGCCACTGCAGATCTATCTCTTCCATGTGTGCGAAGAACGGTTCTTCGAGTCCACCGGCACTCAGATAGAGATCTCTGCGTATCATCAACGCTGTTCCTGCGCCCCAGAATATGTACCCGCCGTAATCGTACTGTCCGTTATCATCCTCAACTGTGTCGAATATTCGACCTCGCGCAAATGGGAATCCATAGCGGTCGATTTCGCCGCCGCAGGCGGATGAATAATCGAACATGCCTGTTTGTTGCAGAGATAGGATCTTGGGTTGACATGCGGCTACAGTGTTATCGTCATCGAGCGCCAGGCTCAAGAGTCGAATAGTGTCAGGGAGAACAACCGCGTCATTATTCAGCAGAAAGATATATTCTCCGGAAGCAGCTTCCACGCCGCGGTTACAGGCGCCTGCGAAACCAAGCTGGTGCTCGTAGCGCAGAACACGCAGGTCGGGATATTCTCCAAGAGGTTCATCAGTTACTTTTTCAAAAGAACAATTGTCGATGATGATCGTCTCAAAACTGACTCCTTTAGTAAGATACAGTGATTTAAGACAATCATCAAGAAGTTTCCGCCCTCCTGCGTGCGGAATTATTGTACTGACTTTCGGGTTCGCTTCCACCCTCACCCTTTTCTTGAACAGGTACACAGACCCGTTCGCCTTTACTTCAAGGCTGTATCGTTTGTTAACTTCGCCAGATTATCACGTCTCTGCATCATCCACCGGTCATCAGGATGTGATGCGAGCCATGATTCAGCCATCTCCAGACCTCGCCTGAAGTCACCGGTACGCTGGTTGTAGTCGATCATACCCCGATAGGCTTCCATGTCTTCTGGATTAGCCTGTATCATTGGTTCATATATCGAGAATGCCATCTCGTTGAGACCTAACATCAGCGCCTGAACGGCGATTTGAAGTTGTGCGGGGCGGCTGTTGTCAAGTTTCAGGTAGTTCTGAAGGATGCCAGCTATATAGCTTGTATCATCAGAGAACTGAATCCAGGTGTAAGCGATGCGTTGAACGTTATTCAACGATGGATCGACTGACAGCGATCTATTGAACAGCTCTCTTGCTTTCCATTCTTCACCGGCTTCAGAGAGGTAGTAAACGCCGTATTCAAACGAATTCTGGACAGTGAGATCATCTCGAACAGCTATTTGGTCGAGACGCCTGATCATTTCATCCCGATGACCGAGCCGGGCATAAAGCCTGCCGATCTGCAGGTTTATTATATCATGCCGGACCGGTATCACTTCATCAGGCATTATATCTTTCATAAAATCAAGAGTAGTCAGAGACTTTTCTCGCGGATTCAATTCCTCAAATTTCTCAATTCGTTCCGCCAGCGAGAGAGTTCGTTCAACGGGGATGCTTTTATCCATCATCCCAGCTTTTTCCGCCTCATTCAGGTAGTGAAGAGCCAAACGGAGAAGTCCCTGACGATAATTACCCAGAAGTTTAATTATATTTGCGTTATAATAAATGTCAGGATTATTGATATTCCTGTACTTGTAATTTTGCATCAGGTTTCGTGCCATTAGGTCCGAATCGATGATATCGGTGGGAGTCGGCGTCAGTCTGAATGCCAGTCCTTCCATTTTTAAGTAGTTCTTTGAAGTATCGATTTCGTTCCGCAGACCGATAAGGTTCTGTTCGGATACTGTAACCGCAAAATAGATCGGTTTTCTCCAATTATTTGCCACGAGTGTGTTGAGTATCATTATATCCTGGACACGCAGGAAGTGTTCAAGTTGACCTTGCGGACCAACCGGATAGGAAATAGTGCCCGGAACTTCCCATGTCATGGGTGGATCATCCGGGGATGCGCCTCCGAGTTTAACCTTCCGAATCTGCTGCCAGCGGCGTTCAATCAGACCGGTATAGTCGCGAGACTCGATCACATTTTCTATATATGCATCTGTCAACTTGGCGGGCAAGGGAACTTTGGGTTCCTTGTCACGTATCTGCTTGATGAACCAGCCTGTATTGAAAAGGCTGAGGTTTACGACCCTGACATCCGTCCTTACATTCTCCACAGTCTGCAGATACCAGAGTGGAAATGTATCATTATCGCCGTTGGTGAAAAGAATCGCATCTTTCTCGCATGTCGTCAGCAGGTTGTAGGAATAATCCCAGGCGACGTAATTACCGGCGCGCGAATGGGATTTGTAGTTCAAGGCGAACATGTTGACCGGAACGAGTAATAGACCGGCTCCGGTCAGAATCCACGCGATAGCCCCTGGCGCCAGACTCTTGAAAGCCTTTCCCGCCCATTCGACGAGAGCGATCGCCCCGACGCCGATCCAGATAGCGAAGGCGAAGTACGACCCCACGTAAGCGTAATCCCGTTCGCGTGGCTGCGGATCGTCCTGGTTCAAGTACATGACAACAGCTAATCCGGTCATTATAAACAGCACCAGTACGACGAAAGCGCCCCTGCGATCACGGTAGAAGTGATGAACTGCTCCGATCAATCCGATAAATAAAGGAGCGATGTAGAATAAGCCCTGTCCGAGATTCCAGGCATATTGCCAGTTAAAATACCTGATATACATCTTGTTAATCTGATATGACCAGAAGGGAGCCTTACGGTCAAACATGGTGGCAAACAGACTTTCCGAACCGTACTGCTCTCGATTCAGATAGGCGAGCAGCTTCTTCCATGTCTCCGGGTTGTTCTCGTCGAGGAACGGATCGAGACCGGAACGGATCATTATCAGTATGTATGTGGAATAGCCGAGTATTACCAGCAGGATGGCGATGGTAAACAGTGCGGGCCAGCGATAGTCTTTCTTTACAAATACAATAGAGAGAATAACCAGGAATACCAATATCACAACAACCGTCCAGATGTTGGTCTTTTCGATGATCGTAGGCAGTCCCTGGACGATACCCGGATAGATGGCAAAGATGATGGCTGCTCCGATGAAACCGGTCAACAGGAATGTCGGAACAGTAATAGTGGTCTTCCTGAATGCTACGATATATGTAACTGACATCAGCGCCAGGATATTCAGCAGATGCACTCCGCATGATAAACCGATGATGTAAAAGATAAACAGCAGGATACGATTGCCAGCGGGTGTGCGCGCCGAGTCAATCCAGCGGAGCGCCAGGTAGAATACCAGCGCTGTAAAGAACATACTGACGGCGTAAACCTCTGCCTCGACAGCGTTGAACCAGAAGCTGTGAGAGAAGGCGAAAGCTAATGCACCGACTGCGGCGCCGCCATAGACTGTGATCATATCAACGGTGGACTCTTCCTTGGAGCGCCAGAGTCGCGCCATTCTTACGATGCAGAGGTAGAGCAGCATTACCGTTATGGCGGAGAGTATCACTGAAATTAAGTTTACCCTGTGTCCTATGTTCTCCACGAGAGGCAGCATGGAGAAGAGCCTGCCGATCAACAGGTAAAGTGGAGCGCCGGGCGGATGCGGCACACCGACAGTGTAAGATGCAGCGATAAATTCACCGCAATCCCAGAAACTGGTGGTAGGTGCAACTGTACTTAAGTAAACAGTCAGGGCGATGATGAATATCACCGCGGCAACAATGCGGTTAACGGTCAGCTTGATGCTTGATTTCCTTGAGATTTGTATTGTTATACAATGAATAGACTTATGTTTTGTACAGTTTTAAATCCCCTCGACCGCAAGGGATCGGGGCTACTTGTTATGTTAATCAGAGGTGGAACCGTAACCGGAAAACTCCCCGGTCCAAACATCGTATAATACAATTTTCCCGATTCCTCCCTTCATCCTTACAGTCGAGATTGCTTCAATCTGGACGATCGGGTCCCTTCCGATCAGTGAGAATTCCCACTGACGCATGATTCCCTCATCTATCTCAAAATACTCAAACTCTTCAAGTTCATCGACTGAGTCGGGATAATCTCCGTTGTTTTCCTGCAGGAACATCTCCACCGAATTGACAATAATACCGATGGCTGCCTGTGCATCTGAAGCTCTCGCACTTTCAATATAATGAATGTAAATCGGTATTGAAATTGCAGCCAGAATAAGGACGATTACCACAGCTACAAATATCTCGATGATTGTAAAACCATTGTCCCGACGTTTGAATCTGGAAAGCATCTTCAACCTCCAATAATGATTATTTCATTTGGGTTTCAACTGCACTTATAACGTTTCTTCAAACCTGGAGGATCGGATATCCTAATCAGATGGGAAACCGTAACCTGTAAACTCTCCTGACTTAACATCGTATTGTATTTCTTTCCCGGCTCCTCCCTTCATCGCCGAAGTCGAGATTGCGCTAATCTTGAAGATCGGGTTCAACCCGAACATCCTGAATTCCCAAAGTAGTTTGATATTCTCTTCAAGCTCAAGATAAGAAAGCTCTTCTAATCTGCTTATCGAAATGGGATCTTCTTTATAATCCTGTCGATACATCTTTGCTGAATTGTAAATACTGGTGATGGCTGCCTTTGCATCTGAAGCTTTTGCACTTTCAGTGTACTGAATGTACATCGGTATTGTAACCGCAGCCAGAATTGCGGCGATTATCACAACTACCAGTATCTCGATAATCGTAAAACCACTGTCCTTACGTTTGAATCTGAAAAGCATCTTCAACCTCCAATTATGATTCGTGATTTTTGATTCAGGATTTTTGCTTCATCCTTCATCCTTCATCCCTTAAAGCCACCGGACGTTCATTAATCCATTCCACTTTTATGTTTAACCACAGAGCTGGTTTTCATGCTATCAGTATTATAGAAGATCGCGTGTGGCACATCCACACTTCCGTGAGGGCAGTCCCGAATTACTCGGGATTGCAAGTAATGTTTCAAACTGCTGTTGTTTATCTTGAAATCAGCCGTCGGGTTGACCACCGTCGAAAGAATAATCGTTTGTGTTATCACAATAAAGTTATCGTTTCTTTATTGAAAATGCAAGAGAACCGCTTGATAAGCACTCCTTTCATGCATTTTCCTTGGAGCATTATTCCTCAAACATCAGGTTCCGCTTCAGGTTTGTGGGACTGGTGGCTGCAGCCATTGCAGTTTCCAGCGAAATAATCTTATTCTTATACAGTTCGATGAGATGCTGGTCGAAGGTTTGCATCCTGTATGGAGTTACACCCTGCTCGATAAGATCGCTGAGACCGCGGGGATCTGCGGAAAGTATCCGCTCCTGGATTGAGACAGTCGATCTCATTATCTCGATAGCGGCAATCCTCCCGTCACTGTCTGAACGCGGTACGAGACGCTGGGATATGATGGCGCGCATTGTTTCAGCGAGTCTCAGCCTGATTGATGACTGTTCCGAGCTGCTGAAGACGCCGAGCAGTCTTTCAATTGTGCTGACTGCATCCCTGGTATGTACGGTACTGAAGACGGTATGTCCGGTTTCGGAAGCTTTGATGGCTATCTCAATGGTCGCACGGTCACGCATTTCGCCGACCATGATAATGTCCGGATCCTGCCTGAGCGCCGAACGGAGCGCGGTGGCGAAAGATTTTGTATCAGAGCCCACCTCACGTTGAGAAATAGATGACATATCATCACGTATCAGGTGCTCAATCGGATCTTCAATGGTTACTATCTTTCGCGCCTGAATGTGATTGACATGATCGAGCATTGCTGCAAGTGTGGTGGATTTTCCACTTCCGGTTGCTCCGGTTATGAGTATCAGTCCGCGGGGTTCAAGAGCGATATCCTTCAGAACTTCTGGCATTTGAAGTTTATCGATATTAAGGATCTCAGATGAGATTGCGCGCAGTGTCAGCGCCAGTGTACCACGCTGACGGTAGATATTAACACGGAATCTTCCCACGCCGGGTTGTGAATAGGACGCATCGAAATCGGTTATACTGTCGAGGTCGTCTATATCAATTGTAGAACCGTATCTTGAACCGACCTGTTCGAGAATTCGGCGGACGATCATCTCGACGTCGGGGCTGCGCATTCCCTCTTCCATTACAGGAATAAGATCATCGTCCTCCCTGACCATGCACGGTGAACCGACCTTGATATGTAAATCGGAAGCGCCGGATTTAACGGTGGCTTCAAGGAGCGATTCGAAGAATTGAATATCCATCGGGACCTCCATATTACCTGAAAGTTATATTATAGTCAAATTACTCAGCATTTCTCAAGTAAAATTCTCACTTTTAACAGTTAGTTCACCTTGAAACAGTCAGAATTTGCATAATAATTTCAACTTGTGCGCTATATCACAGGAACTCAGAGAATATGTGTTATATTTACAATGATTGAGTGTGTCGATTGTTTCGGTTTTTGTCTGTATCTCTATATTGTCACAACATAAGGGGGTTGATATGATAAAGGTTAGGCAGCACACAACTTTTCTTTTACTGGTTTGCATCGTTTCACTGTTTGCTGTATCGATGATCCGAGCGAACCACGTCATCGTAATAGATGCACTTACTTTCAACGAAGAACCGGTGCTGGATGGTTGGGAGATCGGTGTCTTTACCGAAGATAATATATTAGCCGGTGCCGTGGTATGGCGGGAAGATGCCGATGTTGAGCTTGTTGCGCAGGCTGACGACCCTGAGACTGAAGAGGTCGATGGCTTTGTCAACGGCGAGCAGATGGAATTCCGACTCTGGGATCCGGATGCAGACGAAGTATATAATGCCGAGCCGGAATTCATCGAAGGACCGGATGTATGGGTCAACGACGGTGTCTCGTTAGCGCGCATACATGGCTATAGTCTGGTTGAGCTGACGATTCACCTTGAAGATGGGTGGAATATGATCTCGTTTAATGTCCGTCCGTTGTGGGAATACTACCACGATAATCCGTTCTGGCTCTCGATCAACGATGTGGTCGATCTGTTCAGGGAGGGTGAACATAACCATCTGTACGTTTTGAAGGATGAACGGGGTGATTTCTGTGTTCCTAATTGGGGTTTCTTCGGTTTAGACTATTGGAACCTGCTGGAGGGTTATCTTGTTTGTGTATATGAAGAAATGGAAATTACCATTGTTGGCGTACCGATACACCCCCAGACCGAGATCGAACTCGAAGCGAGCTGGAACCTTATCGCATACTTGCCGGATTACGACCTGGACGCAAGTTACCCTGATTTCTACGTTCTTTCATCCATAATTGACCATGTTTTCATAGCCAAAGACGGCGATGGTAATTTCATGTCACCTTGGGGCGTGGGCATGCCGCCGTGGACGCCCGGACAGGGTTACCAGGTCCTCGTCGATGAGGCTGTAGTCCTGGTCTATCCAGGTGAGTGGGAAGAGAACGCCAGAGTTGCCGTACCTATTGTTGAGAGCCCCAAACACAATTATCACTGGACGTCACCGGCACCAACCGGAGACAATATGAGCTTATTTGTGACATCGGTGACAGGACTTGATGTCGAAGATGGTGATCAGATCGCCGCTTTCAGCACTCAATCCGGCAAACTTGTCGGTGTAGGCAGCGTTTACGACGGCAGATGCGGGCTTGCAGTCTGGGGTGATGACGTGCATACCGGTGATATGGTCGAGGGTTTGCAGAGTGACGAGGAGTTTGAACTTAGGCTCTGGGATGAAGATAACAGAATGGAAATCGGTCTAAAGAAGGAGTTGTTCAAACAGGGATCAAACCTGAGATATGAGACGAACAGCTTTGTGGCGCTCGATGTCTCCGCAGAAGTAGTGATACCGGATGAATACTATCTCTCGCATAGTTATCCCAATCCGTTCAATGCCGTTACGAGAATGTCATACGGTCTGCCGGAAGAGGCGTATATATCCATTTGCGTCTATGATGTCACCGGACGTATAGTTGCCGTACTGGTTGACGCTGAGCATAAGGCTGGCAGGCATACGATAACCTGGGACGGCGGGGACGTTTCATCCGGAGTTTACCTTTTCAGAATGGATGCCACCGGTTTCAGCTTTACCCGTAAGGTGATACTTGCGAGGTAGTTTGAATGTGACTTACTGATTTTCAGAGCCCGTCCCGATGTTTCGGGGCGGGCTTTTTCGTTCAGTTTACTGTGTGGTACTGTGATTAATTGTATCCGCCAGATGGCGGATTCACCGACAGGAATGTCGATGCTCCCCATTCAATATCGCGAAAAACCTTTTTATTAAGTCGATCAGGACGTCTCTACAATCTGGACTAAACAGACGGTATGTGCTTTTATTATTTGACATCTGTTATAAATAACAATAAATTTGTAGATTCAGCAGAATGTGTAATTCTACCCCGAATAAGCATGTCCCTTCCGAAGCAGGGATCGGGGACAAGAAAAAGAGGCAGATGAAATGAGACGAGTAATGCTAACGGGAGGCGCTGGTTTTATCGGTTCCAACCTTGTGAAACTGATTCTGAAGGAGCATCCCGATATTCATGTGGTGAATTATGATCTCCTGACATACGCGGGGAATCTGGTTTCACTATCCGACGTCGAAGACAATCCGCAATACAGCTTCGTCAGGGGTGATGTTTCCGATCTTCAAACAGTTAAAAAGGCTATGGAAGGCTGTTGGGCGGTACTACATCTGGCAGCCGAGTCTCACGTTGACAGATCGATACTCGACGCCGGACCGTTTCTGAATACCAATGTGATCGGTACACAGGTAATGCTGGATGCAGCGCGATTTCACAAGGTCGAACGCTTTGTTCAGATCTCCACCGACGAGGTTTACGGCAGCCTGAAACCGGATGATCCGGCTTTCACTGAGCAGAACCGCCTCAAACCGAACAGTCCGTATTCGGCTTCGAAAGCGGCAGCGGATCTGCTGGTGCGAGCTTACGAGAAAACCTATGGCATGCATGCAGTGATAACTCGCTGCTCAAATAACTATGGTCCCTACCAGTTTCCCGAAAAGCTGATTCCGTTATTAATCAATAATGCGATGAAGGATAAACCTATACCTGTTTATGGCGACGGTCAGCAGGTGCGGGATTGGCTGTACGTTGAGGATCACTGCAGGGCTATAATAACCATAATGGAAAAAGGAGTTTCCGGTGAGATCTACAACATCGGCGGCAACTGTGAAGTCGTTAATCTTGAGCTGGTCAAAATGCTGCTCGCTGAACTGGGCAAACCTGAATCGCTGATAACCTTCGTCAAAGATCGACCGGCACATGATCGCAGATATGCCATGAACATCGACAAGATAACCAGAGAACTCGGGTGGAAGCCGGAACACACCCTGTCGCATGCTCTGCCTAAGACGGTGAAGTGGTATCTTGATAGCGAGGAATGGGTCGGTTCGGTGCTCTCTGGGGAATACAAGGAGTATTATAAGAAGCAGTACGGCGACAGGTGAGTGGTTAAGCAGACAATTTAATGGGGAGCGCCGACATTCCTAAGCTTTCACTGGGGCAGGTTCTGTTGGTGAATTCATGTGCTGCAGGGTGTCCTCACCCTGCAGCGAAAG
>JABMRV010000146.1 GCA_013202285.1 bacterium
GAATTACCAAACGATCTGGAATGCGGAAGCGATGTCGTCGGGTGTGTATCTTCTTCGACTGGAGGCGGAAGGTGAGGTGTCATTACGTAAGTTGGTTCTCGTCAGGTAATCAGCAATCACGAATCAGCAATCAGCAACAGTCTTCCGACAATGTTAAACTGTTCAACTATGAACTAATATTGCTTCCAAGCCTGTCCTGTACTGTATTTGAGCCCTGTTTTGTTGTTTTCCAGAATCGAAGCTCCCCCCCTTGTATTCCCCCCCGGAAACCGGGGGGGATTGTTATTTGAGACCCCCCCTGTGATAGCAGGGGGGAGAGAATTATCTCTCCTCTAACATATCGACAATTCTCTCCAGGTCTTCGCTCGAATAGAATTCGATTCGGATGAATCCCTTCTTCCCTTTTAACTGGATTCTTATCTTCGTACCCAGAACCCGTCGAAGCCTGTCTGTGAAATCCCGTATATGCAGCGGTTGTTCGGTGAGTGACGATTTACGCGGCTGTTTTCTGTTATCGCTTGAGATACGGACGGCTTCCTCTGTCTGACGCACGGACAGCCTCTCGACAACAACCCTCTTCCAAAGGGCACTCCGACGTGCCGTACCCTTGAGTGAAAGGAT
Organism: bacterium; assembly: GCA_013202285.1. GTDB lineage: Bacteria > Electryoneota > AABM5-125-24 > Hatepunaeales > Hatepunaeaceae > JABMRV01. The sequence goes on from JABMRV010000146.1 coordinate 622, forward strand.
CGCCTTGGCATGCCCCATACTGATTTCATACTTTCTAAGAGAAATAAGAATCGGTTCGGGCAATTCCAGTATTCGCAGTGTATTGGCAACCGTTGCACGCTCTTTTCCGACTCGACCGGCGATAGTCTCCTGTGTCAAATCGAACTGCTGCTGAAGCCTGCGATAACCCTCCGCGAGTTCTACCGGATTAAGATCCTGACGCTGGAGATTCTCTATCAACGACATCTCAAGCATGTCGGCTTCAGTATCAATCTCAACCAGTCTGACCGGAACACTCTTCAACCCGGCTGACTTCGCGGCTCGCAACCTCCGTTCACCGGCAACTAACTCATAACCTGACCCCTTCTGTCTCACGATGAGAGGCTGGATAACGCCTTTAGCTTCTATCGACCGAGCCAAGTCGTTCAACTCCTCCGGGGTAAAATCACGGCGAGGCTGGAAAGGATTCGGTTTAATTTCGCGGATGGGAATTTCAAGCAGTTCCACCGGTTCAGAAATCTCAGTTATATCCGGCAGCAATGCTGACAAGCCGCGTCCCAAACCTTTAGGTTTCACTGGTTATCTCCAGACATAAATCCTGTTTCTACCGCTTTCTTTTGCCTTGTAAAGCATCGTATCAACACGCCCGATGAACTCATTTACAGTGATTCCGCTGTCGCCTTCGATTGCCGCCACTCCTCCACTGACCGTAACTGTCAGCGGTTTATCCTGAGCAGTGAATGGATGTTCTTCACAACTCACGCGGAAGCGCTCGGCTGCAGAAAAAGCTCCCTCCACATCCGTGTTCGGCATGATAATCATCAATTCTTCACCGCCGAACCGGCAGGGGATATCAACATTCTTACGAACGGCATCCCTCAGAATAACAGCCATTTCCTGGAGAACGATATCGCCCTGCAGATGTCCGTAAGTATCGTTTAGTCGCTTGAAATAATCGATATCCGCCATAACCAGTCCGATAGATCCGCCATACCTTTTTATTCGAGCCATCTCCTCCTTAAGCCGAATATCGAATTGCCGCCTGTTGTACAACCCGGTCAGTTTATCAAACATCGACATCTGGATATACCGGATTCGATCAAGCGATACTCCGATCATCATCGACAGTATGTTGATCTTCTCCTTCTCAGAATCTGTCAGGTTAGATTCCGAATCAAGATCAATAATTGTCAGACCGATTACACGTTCATTCGACCCGATCATCGGAACGCAGAGACGCTCACAACCGTTGGAGGTTATATATGTTCTCATGCATTTCTCACCGACGATCTCACCAAGAACCGTTCCCGTTATCTGAATATCTTCCGTCGGCTTTTTTATTTTGCCGTCTGCAAGCAGACCAATCGATTTCGCTGAAATACTCTCTTCGTCAATTAACAACAGTTCGACATGTTCACTTCGTCCGAAATGCGACAGATTTCTCAATGCAGTTTCAACCACGCGATCCCGATCGGTCTCGGAAGCGATTACGTGCGCTGCTTCCCCAAGTCTCAGATGGGTGTAATCAGAGTCTGACGGTAATGTTTCGGCTTCCATTTATTTTCCTGCTTACCTTAGAAATTCGGATTAATCCGATAATGTGGACTGCTTACTCACTTACCGCTCCTGCAATCTTCATGAGGTACGTCTCGATGAAATGATCCAGATCACCGTCCAGTACTGCTTGCGTGTTGGAAGTCTCGAAGTTTGTACGGTGATCTTTCACCATATTATAGGGATGCAAAACATAGCTGCGGATCTGCGACCCCCAGGCGATATCATTCTTCTGTGATTCGATGTCGTCACGCCTAAGAGCCTCCTCCTCGCGTTGCTTCTTCAACAGTTTGGCTTTGAGAAAGCGGAGCGCAGATTCACGGTTGCGGTGCTGGGAACGCTCAGACTGGCAGGTAGCTACGACTCCGGTCGGGAGATGCGTCATCCTCACTGCCGAATCTGTCTTGTTAACATGCTGTCCACCGGCGCCCGAGGCTCGAAACGTATCGATACGCAGATCATTCGTTTTGATCTCTATCTCGCCGACTTCCTCTATCGCCGGATATACAAACAGCGAGCAGAAACTTGTATGACGGCGTGAGGAAGCATCGAAGGGTGAGATTCTAACCAACCGATGTACACCGGATTCCGCCTTCAGCCTGCCATAAGCATACTCACCTTCTACTTCAATGGATGCACTCTTAATTCCCGCCTGTTCGCCGGGCTGCAGGTTGATCACTTCAGCCTTCAAACCCTTACGCTCCGAATAGCGCATGTACATCCGCAGCAGCATTGCCGCCCAGTCCATCGATTCTGTTCCGCCGGCGCCCGGATGGATCTCCAGAATGCATGCTCGCCGGTCATCTTCACCACCGAGCATTCGCAGAAATTCCCACTCGGTAATCTTTGTCTCTATTTTCTTAAGATCTGCAGTGAGATCACTGAAATCCGAGCTGGATTCATCTTCAATCAGTTCGGACAATTCCGCTGTGTCTTCAAGATCGGTTGATAATTGTTGCCACTTTTCGATAGGTTCAGTCAGACGCGCTATCTTCTTCGTCAATTCGCGCGCATGTTCGGGGTTGTTCCAGAGGTCGGTTGTTGAAGCTTCCTCGTTCAGCTTTGCGAGTTCGGTTTTCTTTGTTTCGAGGTCAAAGAGACCTCCTTAGCAACTCGAGCCGCTCCTTGAGGTTCTTTATATTCATTTATTCCGATCCAGCTTGGAAGCCGAAGTTCTTTTCATCCTGTTTTCCACTGAGGGTTTTAATCTCACCAAAACGATCTTCGTACTTCTTGATATTATCCTCCAGCGCCTTCAGCAATCCTTTTGCATGCTGCGGTGTCAGCACTATACGCGCTTGCACGACCGCCTTGGGCATACCGGGCAGCATCCTGGTAAAGTCAGCCACGAACTCCGCGGCGGAGTGAGAGATAAGCACGAGATTAGCGTATATTCCTTGTCCGATCTTTTCATCGAGCTGAACCTGTATTTGTTTGGGTTGACCCGAAATCTGATTCATTAATCACCTCATGTTATTAAAACTGCCATCACAAGATAGTAAGATAGTGCATTCAAAGTCAAACAGTGAATACAAACTCTTAGATTATTCATGTTAATCAAAATTAATTTCAAAAGTTATTCAGACATATGCTCAGTCGCTTTTGGCGTGACATTTCAGTCGAGATTGAATTTACTCAGTAACGGGTGCAGTAAGGTTTGACATCAAGCATTAGTTCATTCTAAAACACTTGACATAAAACAAATAATTCTCTATTTTCATTAAGCTACTATCAAAATACCGGAGTGATGCAATATGCGCACAATGACGTTAAGTATAGTTATATATACTCTTCTAATGATCGGCTTAATCGGCTGTGATGATGATGGTAGTCCATCTTCACATTCTGAAGTATCCCGACCGGCAGCGCCGATCAATCTTAATGCACAGTCTGTCTCGGCAACTGTGATCTTCCTTTGGTGGGAGGATAAATCAAATAATGAAGATGGCTTCGAGATTGAGGAAAGTGTCGGTAATGCCGACAACTTCAACGTAATAAACAGCATCGGCAGGAACGCTACTTCTCTCAATCTGATTAATAAACAGCCATTCACGACATATTATTACCGCATCAGAGCTTACAATACTGGCGGTCATTCTGGTTACTCAAACGAAACCTCGACAACCACCCCTACCTTGTTAAACCGACCGGGGAATCTCCAGGCACGGATTGTGTCGGAGACAGAGATAATCATCAGTTGGGAAGACAACTCGGACGATGAGAGCGGTTTCATAGTTGAGGAGAGTATTGGCAGCAGTAGAAACTTCAGTGTAATCGACAGCTTGGATGCAAACACAACATCTCTAACGGTTGGTGACAAACAAGCAGATATTATTTATTACTACCGTGTTTGTGCATATAATGATGAAGGTCCATCGGATTACTCCGACGATATCCGGATAACAATTTCAGAACCTCCCGCTCCATCGAATCTGATCGCACAACCATCTTCAGCAACCGAGATACTCCTGACTTGGCGTGATAGATCTAACAACGAGGACATCTTCAGAATTGAAGAGAGTGTTGATAATGACAACACCTTTCAGTTAATCGACAGCACCGATCAGGACATCACAACTCTCATTCTCACAGGTAAGAAGGTTACAAGTACTTATTACTACCGTGTACAGGCAGGCAACGTTATCGGTTATTCCTCTTACTCCGACCAGACTTCGATAACATTTTTACCTTCAACGCCTGAGAATTTGAAAGCCGTTGTTGATCCCGACTTATTCGGGATGGAAATACACCTGACCTGGAATAGAACATCAATTAATGAAGACGGTTTTAACATTGAAGAGAGAATCGGCGACTCAGGCAACTTCACCTTAATCACCAGCACCGGTAGCGGTATAACATCTGTAACCCTTAACAATAAGCAGGTTGGAACCACCTACCATTATCGCGTCAACGCCTTCAACTCTTTCGGTAATTCCACTAACTCGACAGAAGTCTCTGCGTCCATACCCTTGTGGAGCCGCACATACGGAGGAAACGATCGGGATATCGGCGTCAGTATTCAGCCCACTGCAGATGGCGGATACATTAGCGTGGGATATTCCAATTCATCAGGCGTCGGCGCTTATGATGTCCTGATGATCAAGTTTGACAGTGAGTGCAACGAACTTTGGAATCGTACATATGGGGGAAGTGGTGGTGATAAGGGTTCAAGTGTTCAACAAACCGCGGATGGAGGATATATTATAACCGGATCGACCCGATCTTATGGCGCGGGTGATTGGGACCTCATGTTACTAAAGACAGACAGTGAGGGTGAGCAGCAATGGATGAGAACATTCGGGAGCACATTTGGAGAGTGGGGTTCTTATGTTCAACCTACTGCTGACGGTGGATATATCATCGTGGGAACAACCTATCTGCAAGATGCTGATATCAATGCAATCTGGCTGATTAAAACAGACGGTTCGGGTAATCGGCAATGGAGTCGGATTTTCGAGGGAAGTCAAGCTAACATTGAAGATTCAGGTCTTACAATTCATCTGACTCAGGATGGCGGGTATATCATCGCTGGATCTATGTTAATAAAAACCAATGAAGATGGCTACATACAGTGGAGCCGTACATTCGGGAATAACGTTGGCTATAATGTTCAACTGTGTGCTGACGGCGGGTATATTGTCGTGGCAGATACCTGCGAGGAAATTAATTATATGCTATTAATCAAAACAGATGCCGGCGGCAATGAACAGTGGATTCAAACCTTTGAAGGTCAAGGAAGAGGTTACGCTGTTCAACCGACAGCAGACGGCGGTTATATTGTCGTTGGAGAAACACCGGGAGTTCATGGTATCAGAGATAGTAATATGTGGCTAATCAAGACGGATGATCTCGGCTTAGAGCAATGGAACCTGTCATTCGGTGGCAGAGAGATAGATTGGGGTTCCAGCGTTCACACTACCACGGATGGAGGATATATCATAATGGGTTCCA
>JABMRV010000147.1 GCA_013202285.1 bacterium
CTGTCAGGTTACGGGCTGACGCCCTTGAAACCTGACAGCAACGCTACAATTGTTTTATAGTAACATCTACGTGTCAAAGCATTAGTGTAACAAAAGCGCAACCATAGCACGATTTACGCAGAAATATCACTTATAAATAAATATACGCAATATTTGCAGATTATCAAAGGATTAATTCTGAGCGTTGGAGGGCAATCCGACCTGTCTGGATTGAATCATGAAGTAAGTAGTTGAAAGAAGTGCCGTTGTTTTGTTATCCATCATCCTCGACGCTACTTCATCAGTAAATGGCAAGGTGATGTCTTTGAGATCATACAACATAGATCGATCTCTACCATCCCGGTAGAGATAATAAGGCGGGTAAATAAAACCGGTCGCTCGCCCTTCGACGAACAGTGCGTGGAAATTAGGACCACGGTCAAGCAGGCTTGTACCGAGTGTGTTGTTGATCCAGTTTCCACCCAGGACATCCATCACTGTGGCGACGATATCCTTCTGTCCACCGACTACGTCGCTCACACCGACGGGAACTGCTCCCCTGTCAATCAGCAGCAGAGGTGTACGAAAGAGCGCCATGTCCATCTCCTGCTGAGCATCGACGATCACACCATGATCGCCAAGGATTACTAGCAGAGTGTTCCTGCCCCAATCCGCGGCTTTTATGTCTTCATAGAATCTGCCCAGCGCCCAGTCCGCATAACTGAATGCATCATACCGATCAGCTTCCGGATCTGATGGATCTGCTCTAAGAAACGGTCGGTCAGGTATAACAAATGGACCGTGCGAACTCCCTGTCAGCAATAACACCAGGAATGGCTCCCGGACAATGCCAAGATCCTCGATTATCCGATTATACATCACCTCGTCCGGTACGCCGAGACTTGAAACCACTTCGGCAGCAGGATAGTCCGACTGACCGATGATATGATCGAAGTCATTCGCCACCAGGAACCCCTGCATATTGTCGAAGTGCGGGTCGTGAGGCACGTAAAAGCGTGCATGATAGCCTCTTTCCTTCAGGAGTGTCGCCAGACCTGCATATTGCAGTTGACCCTCAGCATGCTTCATGAGCGATCTGCCGGGCAACGAGGGCAGACCGGTAACGGTTGAAAAAATTCCGGTAAATGTGTGCCCTCCCGAACTGTAAAAACGACGAAAAAGCATACCATCATCTGTCATTCGATCAAACTCTGGCGCTAAATCCCTGCTCCCACCGCAACTGCTCACAAATTCAGTAGTGAATGATTCCATCAACATCACGATAACATTGTGATTCAATTGTGTTCCATTCGACTCTATGCGTGCGACAGGATAACCGTCTATACTTTCAAGACTGTCGATCATCAGCAGTTCGCGGATGCTCCTGTAAGCGTCATCAGCTTGAATCCCACCCACAAGAGCGGCGTCGCGGCTGCGTTTGCTGTTTTCTATGACAGCATCTCTCACAAACGTGAAACAACTGTTGAGAGCCAGTTGATTGGCGAAGTTATAATTGCTGAAATATGCAACTCCCCATGTCAGCGGCGCCTTGACCGCCACACGACCCCGGATAGCGAGGAATGTCAATCCCAGGATCAGTGGATAGATAATTGCAAACTGCAGGTATGAAAATCGTTTTGAATTTTGAATTTTGGATTTTGAAGGAGAAGTCAGTGATATTTCGTGAAAAATCCTTCGTGTGAAGTAACGCAGAGTATAAGCGAACAGCGCAATCAGCAGCGCCCAGCCTATCAGTACCGGTATAACGCCGAACCATTCAACCATCATCCCCAACACAAATCCGGGAGTGTCGATCCATTCTAACGCCAGGTGATTGAGACGGGTGTTGAATTGACCGAGAAACTCAAGGTCGATCAGATTCATAAGGAATGCTATCGCACCCATGATAACAAGATAAATACTCACTAATCGGCGGGTAAGATGTGAGGATGTTAATCCGATCTTTGGCAGTGTACCGATGATCGCTACCGGAGCAACAATGTAACCGGTTACGGCAAGATCGAAACGGAAGCCGACGAGGAAAGAACCGATGAGTGTTGTCCAGGGAAAAGCCGAGGCGAGATGAAAGTAGCGTACTAAAAGGAGGGCGCGGAGGAATTCAAAGAAGACGATAAACAGCGCAAAAACAAAAGCGAAGTATCTGATTATTATAATGTGCATCTCTGATCTGAATATCGTCATTCCGGGTGCCTGTCCCGGACTTGATCCGGGATGATCCGGAATCCAGAAAAAAGAATCCCGGTCAGTCGGCTGACTGACCGGGCTACGCGACTTAAAGCATCATCCTCTTGGTGGGAAAGGATCGCTACCATGGCTGTCCTTACGTTGAATTCTTCCGTTTGTGCCGTGGATAACAAATTCAGTTCCCTGATTTCTACTGATCTTACGACCAGCCTTTTCAGCATCCCTCTTAGTTTTGAAATGCCCACTGGAGCGTAATGCGCCACCACGCTTCACGTCCCATCCACCACTGGATTTTTTGACAACATGATGTGTTCTTGATTTACTTTTTGGCATGGTTCATCTCCGGTTTAAAAGTTTCTTGAATTTAGCTGATTGAACTGATCTTGTCAATGACAATTTTTACATATTTATCCAATTTACTACCATCAGAATAAATCGCAGGCAGGGCAACGTGCACTCTATTATTTTCAATTAGAAAATCTGCAATAGCTTTCTTTGTTCGTGATCTCGGCTTGTAAACTGCTATTGAATGCCCACCCTTACTCTTTACAACACTCATACAGGGAATATCTGTCTCTCCATCGCCGATATATATTATATTCTCAAAGGGAACCTCCAATTCATCAGGAGAAAAATATCTGTTGACTTTTTTATTGTCCCATACATCCAGCGTGCCTTTGCTGATCCTGAAAAGAAATTGGGTTTTGGTAGTATAGTTGATTGCCATTCCGGGCCATCTGGCCACATCGTACTTATCATACATGAATGATGATGCAAATATTTCTGTGAAATAGTGTGCAATGGGGGATCCTATTATCATCTCTCTGATTCCCGAAGAGATAATATAGTGTTCCGGTATTAATCCCTTTCCTGTTGCATACTTATTGATCCTTTCAAACCATGTATCAACACCGTCGAAAAGCTGAATACTCTGACCGTATTTGAAAAAAGCGTCTTTAGTAACTTTTACTGTTTTTGAGGCTTCTGCCTTGACGAGCATTAAGGTCATATAGGTAAGTATTTCATCAGCATTTTGATCCTTCGCCATTTGCTGGGCTTCACTCCAGAACCGTTTTGGAGAAATTCCAAGATCGGGAACAAAATCATATTCTTGCATATTGCCGGGAGATAATGTTCCATCAAAATCGTATACAATTGCCAGACGAGGTTTCTTTTTTGATGACATTAACTTTTCATTTCTTATTGGAGTGTCGGGAACGCTGTTTCACACATTAGTAAGTACAAGTTCCGTAACCTATCTATACTACCCAGACCGACACTTCACTCAGCGCTCCGCAAGCTTTATAGAATACGCTTGAGTATCAATCCGTCTGCGTGGGCCAAATGTAGAGGTCTTTCTTTAAGGATGCAATCCAGTCCTGGAACTTACGCTCTCTCTTTTCAAAAAGCGCAAACTGCTCGATGTTCTGCCAGTCTTCGCTCAGGCTGATTGTCCTGACAGGTAATCTCTCATTCAGTTTGATTAAATGAACTCCAAAAGTGGTTTCAAACGGTTCTGCAACCTCACCTTCAGCGATGGTTTCAATCATATTCTGAAACTCCTGGGGGAGATCCTGGGTGGCTATCTGTTCGAGCAAGCCTCCATCGGGTGCGGTCTCACTGTCCACTGAGTATTGGACGGCAAGTTCGGCGAAGTTTTCACCATCGTCTATTCTCCGCCTGAGTTCCACAGCCTGCGACAGAATCCTCTCCCAATCCGCCTCGTTTGGTGAGAGTCTGATAAGTATATGCTGGGTGGAAATCTTCTCACCCTGACGTTCAAGGAGCTTTATTATATGCAATCCATAACGGCTCCCGACGATGCCTGAAATCTCACCGGGCTGCAGTTGAAACGCAACTTCCTCATATTCGGTTACAAGATCGTTTCTCTCGGTAAAACCGAGCCTGCCACCGTCCGATGCCGAAGGATCCTCAGAATATTCAATCGCTACCGAATCGAAATCGGCACCGCTCTTCATTATATCATGAATTCGAGCGGCACGATCCTCAGCCTGTTGCTGTGCTTCCTCTGACGTATTCACTTCGAGCAAAATATGCGACAGTATCACTCTTTCGGGGAGCTTGGGCATATCCTCCGAACGATCATGGTAGAAGTCTATTACCTCCTGCCTGCGAATCTGTATTCCCGCTACCTGCCTGTTCTTTGTCATCTCCATCAGGAGCCCGTCTCTGACTCCCTGCCGCATCTCACGCTTGATCTGTCTCAGTGGACGACCGAAGTACTCCTCAAGCTTCTCCTTCGATCCGATCTGAGCGATAAGTCCTTCAAGTTTCCTCTCTAACTCCTTATTCACAATGCGGTTTTCTACGTTCAGTGTATCCTCGAAAGCCTTTGCAATCAGAATCTTCTGGGTGATGTAAGCTTCGAGAACTTTTCCCCGCAACTCTGTAAGTAACTCTTCAGCCGGGAAGCGTTCACCACTTTCAAGCAGGTACGTGTGAACACCGTAAACTACATCGGATTCGAGAATAATCTCATCACCCACAATCGCGCATATACTATCGATCACCTCCTGGGCTGTCCCCTTCGAGGAGAAGACAAATAACGTTATGATCGCCAGCGAGATAACAGTTGTTCTAAGTATAGAAAGAATAGATTTCTCCATTTACTTACCCCCCCCAACCGCAAGGGTTGGGGCTACGATCGGTTGACAGGATGAACTAATTAGTGTCTGTTGAAAAAGTATTCATTTTGTCATTCCCGCGCAGGCGGGAATCCAGACAAGTTATTGTTATTTCATAGTTTCCTGCCTTCGCCGAAATGACAGTTTATTACTATTTTCGCGAAATAAATGACCTTTTCAGCAGACCCTAATTATCACTGCTATCGGGCAGAGTTTCTTCTGATTTTGCAGTTTCAGCAGTACGCGGCTGCTTTGCCCAATGCAGTTTCCCCAAGCGCCGGTACTCCTCAATGAGTTCTCTTATCAGTTCATCCTTAGCCGTCCTGCGAGCTTCTTCGAGCAGACGCTGAACAATCTCATCGTGAACATCGTCCAGGCCCTGAGGTTCACCAGCTTCGCGCCGGTCTATCAGCTTAAATATCCAGTAATCATCGTTGAGGTGCAATACATGGGAAACCTGTCCCACTACCATCCGCGATACAACCTTCCAGACTTCAGGCGCGGTGCTCTCAGGTCCATCAAGTGATATTCGACCGTTCTCAAGATCACCTACTTTTCCCGACCATATCCCTGCCTGTCGCCCTCTCTGGAGATTCGAACGGAGTCGATCCATTCCTTTTCTGTCCGTTGATCTCCAGTAATCCAAAACCAGATGCAGATGCGACCAGACGAATTCTCCGGCATTTTCCTTAAAATAGGAATGTACCATTCCGGGGGATACTGTTGTGATCTTACGATACTCAATTTCGAGAAGACGGCTCACTAACAGCGAACGGTTGATCTCTTCAAGTCGTTGAGCCACCCAGGGATCATCATCCAACCCACGCTCGAGCGATGCCTGGAAGAGCAGCTCATCCTCGACCCAGTGCCGGATGAAGGCTGAACGAACCTCCTGAGGAATATCCAACTGACGCAGGGAAGCTTCCCAGGTGGCGATTTCACTTGCTGTCAGTGTCCGATTTCCAACCCGTGCCACAACCTCGGGTTCCCAGATTTCCTCCCTGGTACATCCGGCAACGAGAAGTAACACCACCAGCAAAGTAAATAGGAATCGATGCATTATTCGATGCTTTTCTTCACATCAACCACTTTGTTTATACACTGCTGCAAAATACTCGGATCAACTTTGACAGACTCTGAATGCCTGTCACTTACCTTTGGGCACAACCTTTATACTGGGAGCTTGACTTTCGCCGCCATCTTTCTTCTCCAGCTTCCCCTTCGGTGTCAATCGAATGTTGGACTTCGAAGGGTCGATCTCTTTTCCATCTTTATCAACATAGCGTGGTTGGCCGATCTTAACCTGTATCCTCTTGCCGTCCTTGGTGGTGAATTCCTGCTCTGAACCAGGTTGCAGTTTCAATTTTAACAGGTCTTCCTTGGCGCGGAGCTTCGCCTTCTTCGCTGCATCCTCGCGATCCTTCTTCCAGACCTTCCTCTCAGCAACCAGAGCTTCAGGTAAAGGTTCAATCAAAGGCCAGAGCCGTTTGACAACGTCTTTATAGTATTTCAGGTTGTAGTACTCTTTAAGCTCTTCAACCCACGAGTTCTTCAGACTCTTCTGTCTCTCGAAACGGATATTGGATTCAATCTGCCTTCGTGATTCATCGAATGTCTTGACTCTTTTAGGTGTTCGTTCGATAAGCTTGATGACCGAGTACATATTACCGGCTTTAATCGGTCCTGCGACCTCACCTATCTCAAGATCGAATGCCTTCCTGGATAGGGGACCGTATTTATCTTTCGTGAAAGGTCCTAATTTACCCTTTTTTTGTTTAGCCAATTTCCGCTGAGAATAGCGTTGAGCAAGTCTGGCGACATCTTCACCTTTGTTGATCCGTGTCAGCATATCTTCGGCAAGCTGTTTATCATCCAGCAGAATCTCGTAAATCTTGACTTTCTCTTGATCGGTAAACTCATCGACGTTCTTCTCATAGTACGTCTTAACCTCTTCTTCAGACGGAGCAGCCTTATTCTGGATCATTTCCCTCTCTACCTCGGGCAGCATCGCATTCTCTATTGCTTTCTTACCCTCAGCAAGACATTCCGGATTATCGAAATAGCCTTCTCGCCGGGCAATCTCTTCCAGGTATTTCGGCAGCAGGAGCGGTTCGACAAGGTTTTTGACAAAATCAGGTTCATCCTCTATCTGAGGCGGGAACCTATGGTCTCCATACATATCGACCAGTCCTTGGATTTTGAAGCCTTCATAATTATCCTCAATGATAAACATCTCCCGCTCTTCGACAGTGAATGAACTGAACAGGTTCATGTTCTTGGGTGCATTCTTATCGAACAACTTTTTCTTAAGCAGCTTCACAGCAGCATTGTTATACTTCATGTCAAAGGAGTTGAACACTTCTTCCAGGTAAGTTTCCGAGATGACTTTAACTGAATCCCGGTACACTCTTGATATTGAAGATTTCACTCTGCTCAGCATATCGGGATCATCGAGGGATCTCTCCTGTTCACGAGTTTCGTTAACCCTGACGACATGATACCCCTTGTAAGTTCTGAACGGACCGTCGATCTCTCCAACTTCCATCTCCAGAACTTGATCCCAGTACTCGGTCGGCATCGAACCGCGCGGTATCCAGCCGATCTCACCGTTGACCCAGGTCTTATCATCTTCGCTGTATCGACGGGCAAGCTCGGAGAAGTTTGCGCCCTTCTTTTTAGCCTCATCGAGTATCATCTTCGCCCGTTCGAAGGCAATGGTTGTTTCCGCTGGAGCTGCACGCTTATTGATCTTCACGAGTATGTGCGAAGTATGCATCTCAAGACCTCTGGATCGTTTCTCAATTAACTGTATCAGGTGATAACCGTATCTGGTTCGCACCGGTGGCGATATCTCATCCGGTTTCAGCTTCCAGGCAGCTTCCTGGAATTCATCGACCATCTTGCCCCACTTGAAAAATCCCAGATCACCGTAAAGTTTCCGGTCGATCGATGTATCTTCGCTGTACTTATTGACAAGACGTTTGAACTTCTCACCGGCTTCGGTTTTCTCCCAGATTTCATTTATCCTGTCCCAGTATTCAATCGTATCTCTTCCCGTAACGTCTTCCGGAATTTCAATCAACAGGTGACGGCAGCGCACTTCCCACCTATCATGCTCAAAGAAATCCTGCACCATCTTGTCAGTGATAAATTGATCAAGTACCTTTTCATCATAGAGTAATTCACTGGCTTTACGGGCGATTGCTTCATTATACGATTTCAGTATATCTTCCCGCTCGTTGAATTTCAGCCGATATCCCTCGGCAATCTTCAAAGCTCGAACAACATACTCATCAAGAATCTTCATCCGATCCTCAAGTGTTTTTTTCATAGCTCTGGATTCGTTGGAATATCTGACGTAGAGCTTGTTCTTCAGATCGGTTACAGTCATGGAAGTGTCATCCCATGTGGCGACCAACTCCGACTCCGAAGCAAGATCAACACTCGGTGCACATCCGTTAAAAAGCACCGCAAAAACAGCTATTAAGATGCTGATCAGCGGGAAAATAAAATGTTTTGACATGATGAATCCCTCTCAAAACCCCTTGGATTAGCGTTATTTACTGACGCCCCTCGGATAAGGAGCAATATTAATTTCCTCTGTTCTGTTTAGGTCTTAGTACTACTGATTAGTCGCAATGACAACTAAATCTAACCCTGTAATATACCTTGTCTTGTAATCCTCTGCAAGAATTTTCGTGCTTTTTGCAGCCTCTCACCTGAGTTAAATCGGTAGATCAGTTCAACAGGTTCAGCCAATCTGAATTCCACCTGTTCAGGATCGGCAGCAGCAACTAACCTACCTACTGCACGCTGGCTTTCTGCAGGATCTGAAGGCAGATTCAAACTGGCAACGAGGTACTCTCTATTCACTGACAGTTTGCTGATATTTGCGGTTCGGCACAATATCTTTAACCGAGTCAGCTCAATTAAGTTCCTTGCCTGCTCGGGAGGTAAACCGAACCTGTCGGTCAATTCCTCAAGTAACCGGTCAACCTCCTTTATCTCGGTAAATGATGACAAACGGCGGTAGAAGTCGTATCTCAGATCGACTTCATCGATATAATCACCGGGAAACAGCGCAGGTCCGTCGTACTCCACGTGGATTTCCTCTTCAGCCGGGGGGCGAGGTTTTTGTTCTGTTTCCTCTTTCAGTCTTCCGACCTCCTCTTCGAGCATGCGAGTATAGAGGTCGAAACCGATGGCGTTGATGTATCCGGACTGCTGTGCGCCGAGGAGGTTACCCGCTCCTCTTATCTCCAGGTCTCGCATCGCCACCTTCATTCCGCTGCCAAGCTCAGTAAGTTCCGAGATTGTCGCCAGTCTTTGACGAGCAACGGGAGTCATGGCGAGCCTGGGTGGCGTCAGGAGATAGGCATAAGCCTGACGATTGCTCCTCCCTATCCTGCCGCGAAGTTGATATAGCTGCGCCAGCCCGAATCGGTCAGCCCGGTTAACAATCAAAGTGTTAACATTGGGCATATCTATGCCGGATTCGATGATCATTGTTGTAACAAGCACATCGTAGCGATACCGCAGGAAGTCCGAGACAACCTTCTCTAACTCCTTCTCCGGCATCTGACCATGAGCAACAGCATAGCGCAGACCCGGAACCAGTCTTTCAAGCATGTTCCTGATGGAATGGATAGACTGAACCCGGTTATGAACGAAGAACACCTGTCCATGACGGTCAACTTCTCGCAGGACGGCTTCCTTTATCAGGTCTTCAGACCAGCCGTGTATTTCAGTCTGAACCGGCAGGCGATCCATCGGCGGTGTGTTGATCAGGGAGGTGTCCCTGGCACCCATCAGCGCAAGATGCAGAGTGCGCGGTATCGGTGTGGCGGTCAGTGTTAATACATCCACATTGGTCTTTAACTGCTTCAGTTTCTCCTTATGCCTGACGCCGAAGCGATGTTCCTCATCAATAATCAATAAGCCGAGTCTTTGAAAACCTATATCACGCGAGAGAAGCCTGTGTGTCCCGATGACAATATCAACGCTGCCGTCCTTCATCCTTTTGATAACCTCGCGCATCTCTTTGGCGCTGCGAAACCTCGACAGCACTTCGACACAGACGGGATATGCTGAGAGCCGCGAGCGAAACGTATCCAGATGCTGTTGGGCAAGGATGGTTGTGGGCACCAGCACTGCGACCTGCAGGGATTCCTGTACGACCTTGAAAGCCGCCCGGACGGCAATCTCGGTCTTTCCAAATCCCACATCTCCACACAACAGCCGATCCATCGGATGAGGCGCTTCAAGGTCCTGTTTCATATCTATGGTAGAAGTTACCTGATCCGGAGTATCCTCGAATTCAAATGAGGCTTCCATCTCACTCTGCCAGTGTGTATCGGGCGGATGAGCATAACCCGGTGTCACCTTGCGTTCAGCATAGAGTTTGATGAGTTCCTCGGACATATCCTTAAGAGCTTTGCGGGTACGTTTCTTGGCTCGTACCCACTCGCTGCCACCGAGCCTGGACAGCCTGGGTTTCGCAGATCCCGATCCGGCATATTTCTCAACAAGACCGAAGTTCTCCACTCTTACATAGAGCTTGACGTCCTCCTGATATTTTACGCGCAGGCATTCCCGTGGCTGTCCACGTACCTTGACCGTCTGCAAGCCCTCATACAATCCGATCCCGTATTCTGTGTGAACGACCAGATCGCCCCTCCGCAGGGAAGTCCGATCAAATTGAACGGAACGACGGCGGAAACGGGTAAACCTCGACCTGAGACGGCGGCGGTTGAACAGTTCGTGTGTTGTCAACAGGGCAGTTTGCAACTCAGCGGAGACAAACCCGCCCGACAGAGACGACGTGAAAACCATGACATGGTCGAGTTCGGATTCCGCCAGTAATTCCTCAAGACGATTCTTTTCGCCTTCAGTGTCAGCGGCTATCCACAGTTGAAGACCTCTATCGAGATAAGAGACCAGATGCGCCTTGATATTATCCAGACCGGGTGGAACGGGATCGGGATGTTTGGCATTGAAATCCATATCCGGTCTGCCGCGGGTCATAGGACCGAACCATTCCAACTGGCGGAAACGTTCCGTTTCACTCAGCACATCCGAAAGCGAACGGGGAATCAAGTTGGTGCTGTCCTTCAATCCTTCCGGGGATTTTGCTTCTGCTTCCTTGAAGCGCTGCTTGAAAAGCTCAATTCGATCCTCGATCTCTTCCAGATTCTCCCAGAAAATAATCATGTCTTCAGGCAGCAGACTCATCAATCCTCTGCCATTGCAATCCGCCTCTTCTCCGATTAATAAAACAACCTCCTCGACCGGCTTCACACTTCTCTGCGTAACAGGATCAAACCATCTCAGACTGGAGATTGTCTCGTCATCAAACTCAATTCGAATCGGCATCCGGTTGCCATAAGAAAAAACATCGACCAGACCGCCTCTGACAGCAAATTGCCCCTGGGAATCTATTAGACTCTCCCGCTGGTAACCGGCGTCCGATATGCTCGCAAGAAGCGTATCTCGGGAATAATCCTCCCCTGCTTTAAGATATATTTGATGTTCCTCTATCCATTTCCGGTCCGGTCCACGCTCAAGCAATACTTCAGGCTGAGTCACAACAACCGTCGAGACACCTGATGAGATCCTCATCAGCGCTTCGGTTCTCTCGTTTCGAGGACCGATAGCCGGAGGTCTGCCGCGATATGGGTATCTATGCAACGGTGGAAGATTCCCGACGCGGTCATGACCGAGGATTGAGACCAGGTCGTCAAGCGCCCTTTCAGCCTGCGTCGGACCTGCCGTTACAAGCAGCATAGAGGAACCTGTCCTCTCGTGAACCGCCGCGGCAAAGAACCGGGAAAGAGCGCCTGCCAGACCGGTAACCTGTATGCTCCTCTCGCCTGCTCGCAGTTTTTCAATCAGTTCAGAGACCGGCTTTGAATTGGTCAGTTGTTGGTAGAGGTTTTTCATATATTTTTATCTTCGACTTCAAACATAAATTTCCTTCTCTCGTTGTATCTTGAGAGTGTTGAAAAATCACTCTTGTCATTCCCGCGCAGGCGCGAATCCAGATAAATAATTGTTATTACGTGGATTCTGGCTTTCCATTATGTCTGAGAATTCCAAATTGCCGCTGGCAGACGCCCTCGTCTGCCAGCTATATCCTTGTTTTTCCGTCATCCCGCATTCGCGGGATGACGGCAGGAGAATGACTATTCAAGTGAGTTTTTCAACAAGCACTAATTACAACTAAAGTTGAATTCAAAATAAAGAGCGATAAAGACCATAAGTAAAGGAGAGTCTTAACTGATTTCTGATATTGTATGAAAGTTCCTTCTGTGTCATTCCCGCGTAGGCGGGAATCCAGA
>JABMRV010000148.1 GCA_013202285.1 bacterium
CAAGACGATCAGGGGACTGGACGATGCCCATCAGTACCCAACTGTAGATATCAAGTGTATTGGTGATATGGATGCCTCCGGGTCTGCTGCCGCCAACGTCGATCTCAGCCGCGAGAATTGCCTCGCCATTGGCAAGATTTATCTTATAAACTGCGATGTCAATCTCATCGCCACGGGAAAAGACGTATAGGCAGTGACCGTCGGGATCGTCGGGCCAAAACCCAAGACCGTAAACGCGAATATCGCCAGGACGACGAATTGTTTGAACGTGATCCCCATTAACATCTGTGGCGTAGATATCCGAAGTAATGTCAGCAGACCAGAACCGCTCGTTGACAGGATCCCAAGTCACAGAACGGTATGAGGGCGCTTCACCATTTAAGGTTGCGGAGTGCTCACCGTCTGTGGTGTAACCGTAGAGGATATTCTCGTCGGAACCCCAGATAAGATTGCCGTCATAAGTCAGATCGCGCATACCGTAGCGTGACTCATGCACATGCTCGAACTCGCCGGTCTGCTCGCCTTCGTTGTCAAAGATGTAGATCATGTTGGGATTGCCGCCATTGTTGCCGCCGGATACGAAGAAATGTTCTTCGGCAAAGGTGACACCGTTGATCATGTTGTCATTGACAACCTGTTCGGTGTTGTACATTGCGCGCAGTTCCCACGGCTCAGCGTTTGCCTCACCGAGCAGGCGGCGTTCGATCTGGTAAGTCAAGGGTCCGTTGCCGTTGTTGTGAACCTCTAAAGCAAACTCTTCGGTCATGCCGGGTTCCAACTGGGTGAAGAAACTTTCTTCATTCGGCAAACACGTGGAATGAAGAAGGGCGATGTTCAGTTCGATATCCTCATCAACAATCTCCACAACTTCAGTGGTAGGCAGAAAATCAACAGCGGTGAAAGTAATCTCATAATCACCCGGCGGTAGATTGGGAATTCCCCATTCACCCTCATTGTTGCTGTAACGCCTGAAACCATAAGGATCGCTGGCGGCAGTGGCATCGTTAATCATATCATCATTGTTTTCCGATGCGTCACTGATTATTCCACTGACACTGTAAGCGGGATCATCGACCGACATCACAACCGGGAAAGACAAGGTCGGCTGTTCAGGATCATCAAATTCAAAGGTGACAATGGAATAATAAACGCCTGATTCCATCTCCTCGGCGTTCAGAAGAACATCCACGGTCAATGCATCGTCAGCCTCGATAATACCCTCTTCAGGAGTGAGAACCACCCAACTGAGCCACGCCCCGGCTGGTCCAAAACCGACGGCGCTTCCATTGCCGTAAGCTCCGAGGAACCAGCCGTAATCGCCATCACCTTCGTTTATACCGGCATTACGGTCCCCGCAGCCCTGGCCCCACTGTATGACGCCCAGACCGTTGTCCTGAAGGATGACCTGCCAGTTTTCTTGATGATTGCCAGCCCACCACATGACCGCCATGTCCTGCTCATTAGTCCAGAACCAGATCTCAGTACCTTGTAGGTAGTCAACCTGTCGACCGCAGATCATCGAATGGTAGAGTGCACCGGGTTGGGCAGCGACCGGGAAATTGGCGACGGCGATATTATATCTCGTACCGGCGTAGGTGAATGAACAGTAGCCGTCGGTGTCGCCATAGATGCGGTCGTATTCGTCATCCCAGAACGGGAAGGTCCAGCCGAGATCTACGGCGCCGGTGTTTGCATCATCGCCCAACCGCCATTCGCGAACATCTTCGAAATCTCCGCGGTCGAGCCATGCGTATTCCGGTCCGTCGTCTTCGTCGTCATCGCGCCACTCGTAACCCATGTCATCCGGTTCACTGCGACGATCACGTCGAGGTCCGGCTTGCTCCTCGTCATCTTCAAGATCGATCTCCTCGATATCAACCTCAAAGCTGACATCCTGGTCACCATAGTTGGTGAGCACAATCTCCGTCTCGATCATCTCGCCCGCTTCGATAACTTCAGGAATACCAACTGGTTCTACTGTTACTTCGCCGGTAACAGTCAGATTAACAAGCAGCAGTGCAAGGATAGCAACCAGAACTAAAGGTGTCTTTCTGGCTTGCATATTGACCTCCTTAATTGTATATGCTTAAGTAAAACAATTCTTTATTCCGCCAACAGATTGGCTTCAAAGCTGTAAATCGTTCGGTGGCTCCGTTTTCTTATCTCAATCGCCCGCTCTATCATATAATCGAGCAGTTCGGTGAACGAACGACCCATTTGTTCCCATAGATAATAAGCAAAAGATCCGGGAATACTGTTGATCTCTATCACATTTATGGAATTATTCTCATTTATCAGGAAATCGATTCGCGCCACTCCCCCTGCACCGATGGCAGTATAAGTTCTGATCGCGTAGTCCTGAATTATCTTTGCCAGTTCATCCTCAATCGGCGCAGGAATTATCCTCCGGTGCCCAGCCATTCCTTTCGATCCCTTTGATCCGGAATCCTTGACGCCCTTTTGATCGCTCTTGTATTTCTCGTCAAAAGTCAGATGCTCGTCAGATTTCACCGGTTGTTCGAGTACGGATGGAGTTGGCGGATCGCCGTCAAGCACCGCGCAGTTGATCTCTATTCCATCACTTACATATTCCTCGATTAAGGACTTTTCACCGAAGCGTAAAGTCAACTCGAGAGCCTCCTCCAGTTCATCTCGTGTTCCGGCGCTCGAAACTCCGACACTCGATCCCAACGTCGCAGGTTTGACAATGACGGGATACCCCAGATTGTTTTCAACTCTTTCAAAGACCGCTTCCGGATCTCCTTCAAACTCACTGCGGTTGACGGCTATATAAGGCAAACTGGGGATTCCTGCCGTTTTCAACACTGATTTTGTCAGCAGTTTATCCATACCGACAGCCGAGGCGCTCACATTCGATCCCGCATAGGGTACGCCCGCCATCTCCAACAAACCCTGCAGACTGCCATCCTCGCCGAATGAGCCGTGAGTAGCGGGAATCACAACGTCAAGCTCTAAAATCCGGGGTTTACGCAGCACCGGAGTATCTGCCTCAACCAATCTGAGCCTGCCCCGTGACGCATCCGGTCCCGGAAGTACTCTTGTCAGATTTTTTAGTGGAGGATGATCCTGACGGAAGAAGGAGATATCCTTAAGTTCTTTTCCGATGTACCAGACGTTGTCACGTGCCATGTAAACAGGTGTTACATGATATTTCTGTCTGTCCAGCGCTTCTATAGCCTGATAAGCGGTTATTACGGAAACTTCATGTTCGACTGATCTACCGCCGAATATAACTCCGACATTTATTCGCTCAGGCATTTAACTCTATGATCTCAGGATAGTTATAAACGGTTTATTAAACGGATTGATTCAACAGCGTAGCAGTTTCCAGAGAGCACTTCAATCTATCAATGCCAATATAATATATTTCTTCTGAATTACTATAGAAATTTACACTCTATGAAAGAAAATTCACGTATTTGAGTAGAAGTGTACTTTTTAGTGCAAGAAATTGTTGCTTTATGTCATTCTTCATCCGTCAGCTGACGGATCGAGCCACATGCCGGGCTTCTCTGTTGATCCATAGTGTTTACGTTGAATTATACTGATCCGGGAGATCATTTTCGAGCAGTATGGTATCACCCGGTTTCAGGTATGATTTGAGCCGTTCGAGTCCCGCATTCAGTGAGGGAGCTACCCAGATATTGTCCGGATTAAATCCCTCTTCCAGTAAACCCTCTCTGATCGGTTCAATCCGTTTCCCGCCTATCAACACTGCCAGATCACATGCTGAGGCAGCCTGTCTTCCGAATTCTCTGTTAGCATCATCTTCCATCTGTCCAAGTTCGATCATTCCGGGAGTTACCAGAATCCTTCTACCGTCCTCAGCGGTGGCAAGTACTTCAAGCGCGTTTTTAGCACCTATGGGATTTGAATTGAAGGCATCGTCAAGCACGGTGATATTACCCTCTCGCCGGATCGGTTCAAGCCGATGTCTCACGTGAGGCATCCGGGCAAGCACGCTCTTGATTGCTTTCCTCGGAACGCCGAGCCGGTCAGCCATCGCCGCTGCCGCCGTTGCATTGGAGACGGCGCTACGACCCAGCAGCGAAAGATGTACCGGATAAGAATCCCCATTAAACACAAGATCAAAATCAGTTCCATCGATGCCTATGCGGATATTCTTCACCAAAACTGTCAGCGAACCGGTGGCGCAGACATTCTTGTCTGCGATTCCATCATCGATTCTGAAATAAACCACCTCCCCCTCAAACGCGGTCCCAATCTCGCGACAGGCGGGATCATCGCCGTTCAGGACTGCTGTACCATCGTCAGGCAGTGCTCGTATCAGTTCACCCTTGGCGATCTTTATATTCTCCCGTGTTTTGAACCGTTCAAGATGCTGAACGCCGACGATGGTGATGATGCCGAATTTGGGGTTGACGAGTTCGCAAAGCCTCCGGATTGAACCGACCCGGTAGGCGCCCATTTCGACGACGAACAGTTCATGGTACGGTCTCAACTGTTCCCTGATAACACGGGTGACGCCCATCAGTGTGTTATAACTTCCGGGGGGACAAAAGACGCTGTACTTCTCCGCCAGCATCGCCGTCAGCATCTCCTTGGTGCCGGTCTTGCCGTATGAACCGGTGATGCCGATGACGATGGGATTTATTTCGGACAGGATGCGACGAGCATCTTTTAAATATCGCCGCTGAATCGAAGCTTCAAGGGGACTCAGAATCCACACCGATATGGAGAGCCATATTGCTGCAACCCGCTCAACCAGATACATTGCTGCGAGTAGACCTATCCAGAGAAAAACCGCCGCTTTTACTTCTATAATAAGCAATGTCTCCCTTCCATCGGGCATATATATACACCCACCAAGGAAAGCGGTTTTCGTAACATATTGGAAAAAAACAATCAGAGCTAAAACGAAAAAAAACACAAGGGAGAATGTCAGACCAGTCCAGAATATGCGCCGCGCCCTTGCGGTCATCACCAGGGATTTCTTAGTTTTCCGAAGGATTCGACGAACTTGCCAGCCTCGCCAGGCGCACCCCAGCCCCCAGATAGTCAAACCAATCGGTAAAAACCAATTGATAAATGCCCCAGTGAGCCCAACATTAAGTCTCGGCAAAGGATCAGAATATACCCTGTTTGTCAAATCTTGAACTGCAATAAAACCTGCTGCAATAATGACCAGGGCTCCGATGAGCTCGAATCCCAGAGGTTGCAGCAGAATCGGACGCCTAATGATTATCCTCCACATACGACGCGGACTGTAATCCTCGAGCTGCAGCAGATGCAGGCAACGCTTCAGGCTGCCTGTCAGGGCGTAAATCCACCCTCCTGTCAGGGCAACAATCAGGACTGTGAGAAATATGTAATCAGATATGCACATCTCAGCATCTATATTACGACAACCAGTCTTTGCTGTCAAGCTCTGGCGCTCTGAACTGGAGCGTTAACAAGTAAGCAAGTGCAAAATAAGAGAAATTAAACTCCTGTGCTGCAGGGTGTCCCCACCCTGCAGCGAAAGCCAGTACCAATGACCGCAGGGTGAGGACACCCTGCGGCACGAATCTCTTTCACACTTTCATACTTTCACTCTTTCACACTACCCCGAAGGGGTGCAATCATGACGATCTACCCTATGTTACAAAACAGTTCTCCCTCAGTCAAGCATATCGGGACTATATATATGACTGTTACCCTTGATATATCGATTTTTATTATTTAAGTTTATTGGTTCAAGTTTTCACGATTTGTAAATACAGTGGCTTTACCGACAAATTGACAAATATACGATGGATCAAGAAGCCAATAGTTAAGGAGAACATAAATGACCGACAAATACGTCTATAATTTCGGTGGGGATGAAGCTGAAGGCAAGGCTGAGATGAAAGACCTGCTCGGCGGAAAGGGTTCCGGACTCGCTGAAATGACCAACCTGATGCTACCCGTACCACCGGGCTTTACCATTACGACTGAAGTGTGTACCTATTATATGGAGAACGGGAGTTATCCTGAGGAACTGGATGATGAAGTCAGAGAATCTCTTGATAGAGTGGAGGAGATCATGGAAGCCCGTTTCGGCGCTCCGGACAATCCGTTGCTGCTGTCCGTCCGTTCCGGCGCTCGCGTTTCCATGCCGGGTATGATGGACACTGTTTTAAACCTCGGTTTGAATGATGTCACCGTAGAGGCATTGGCCGGAGATACAGGGAACGAACGTTTTGCTTATGATGCATACAGAAGATTCGTGCAAATGTTCGGTGATGTTGTTCTGGGACTGAAACCCAAAGGGAAAGATGAGCACGATCCTTTCGAGGTTATAATGGATAAGGTCAAGAGTGAAAAGGGGATCAATCTCGACCTGGAGCTCGAAACCGAAGACCTGAAAAAGCTGGTGAAATTATATAAAGCGGAGATAAAGAAAAAAACCGGCAAGGATTTCCCGGAAGACCCCTATGAGCAGCTTTGGGCGGCGATCGGATCGGTCTTTGAATCATGGAATACCGGCAGGGCGATTGCTTACCGGAGAATCAATAAGATACCCGAGGACTGGGGTACGGCAGTCAATGTCCAGTCGATGGTTTTTGGAAACATGGGGAAGGATAGCGGGACGGGTGTTGCG
>JABMRV010000023.1 GCA_013202285.1 bacterium
ATAAGGTGGCGGACAGGAATGTCCACCCTCCCCGGTTTGAAAGATACCCCCCCTGAGTCCCCCCCCCTACTGGCGTAGGGGGGGATTATGTTTATAAAATAAGACTCTCCCCACTCATCTCTTCAGGTATTTCCAAATCCATAATTTCAAGGATCGTCGGAGCGATATCCGCCAAAATACCGTCCTGCCTCAGTTCAGGTATCGAGCCGTCAGGTCTGATTAGCGCCAGCGGTACGCGGTTTGTAGTATGCGCCGTCTGTGGCTCGTCGTCATCGCCTGTCATCTGTTCGCAATTGCCGTGATCGGCTGTTATGAGAATCGAATAGCCGTTTTCGGTGGCTTTCTTAACCAATTCTCTTACCAGTGGATCAAGTGTCTCCAGCGCTTTTATGGCTGCTTTAAGCACTCCGGTATGCCCGACCATGTCAGGGTTGGCGAAGTTGAGCAGGATAAAAGCGTAATCCCTGTCGAGTTCCGTCATGGTATTTGACGCCACCTGCACTGCGCTCATCTCAGGCTGCATGTCATAAGTGGCAACCTTCGGGGAATCGATCAAAAACCGCTGTTCATTCTTGAACGGTCTCTCGATACCGCCGTTGAAGAAGAAGGTCACATGTGCGTATTTTTCGGTTTCCGCGGTGCGTAGTTGTTCCAGACCGGCGCTCGAAATAATCTCACCGAGGATATTGTTCAGTTTCACCGGTGGGAAGGCTGTCGGTAGCGTAAGGTCAGCATGGTATTCGGTTAATGTGGTATAATGGAGTTTCAAACGGTTGCGCTCGAAGTGATCGAAGTTCTCCTCAGTCAGCGCCCAGGTGATCTCGCGAGCCCTGTCGGCGCGGAAATTGAAGAACATCACCGCGTCGTTATTCTTGATGGTTGCAATCGGTTGACCATCTTTGCAGATAACTGAAGGTTCGATGAATTCATCAGTGATGTCGCGTTTATACGAATCGGCGACGGCTTCCAGCGGACTGTCAAACTGCAGACCTTCACCTGATGTCAGCATCCGGTAGGCACGTTCGACTCTCTCCCACCTGCGGTCACGGTCCATTGCCCAGTATCGACCGCAAACTGAGGCTATCTTCCCCGTACCAATTCCTCTCATCCTGTTCTCAACTTGCCTGACGAATTCAACCGCGGAGTGAGTGCCGGTGTCTCTCCCGTCGGTTAACGCATGCAGGAACACCTTCTTCAACCCATGCTGAGCGGCTAACTCGATAAGGGCATGGAGGTGGTTCAGCGAGCTGTGGACGCCACCATCTGAAACCAATCCTATCAGATGCCAGGCAGTGTCATGCTCTTTCGCATGGGATATCGATTCAATAAGTGAGGGATTCAGAAAGAACTCTCCATTCACGATAGCGGAATCGATACGCGTGATGTCCTGGGGGACGATCCTGCCCGCACCGATATTCAGATGACCGACTTCGCTGTTTCCCATCAAACCGGAAGGTAGTCCGACGTCATGTCCTGAAGCACCGAGTGTCGCCTGTGGCGGGTCGGTGAAGACTTCGTCGAGGTATGGTGTGTTTGACAGCCTTACGGCATTGCCCTCGGTTTCATCGCTCAGACCGTACCCGTCTAATATGATGAGGAAGATTCTATTTTTTTTTGTCACTTAATACATCCGGTGTGTTCCGGTGGGTCTTGCGCCGACAGGCGTGTGACCCACTGGTTGAACAGCGTCAGGTCACACCGTGACTTCGTCACGGCAAGACCTGACGCAACAGGAAGTGTCTCTAACATGAAGTGTTTATCACATGCAATGTTATCTTGGCTCTTTACGAATAAGTCCTAAATAAGATTCATCTGGTGCTTTCGCCGCCTGGAGATTACAATCAGAAGAACCGCCAGAAGGATGAACACAAACCAGTAATCGAATAATCCTCGCAGCCAGATCTGATAGCGAAAGAAACTACGCGCAGCTAAACCGCCCCCGCTGATAAATAAAAGCAATCCGCCCGGCGCGAAGACCCATATTCCGTTGTGATTCACAGTCCACATCAGGATGAATCCCAATCCCATACCACCGAACAGTATGAGCCAGATGTGCCAAAGCGGGAAATTCACTACATCGAACTGCCGGAGAAGTAATGCCCCGCCAAATGCGAGCAGTATTGTTCCGGGGAATAGCAGTTCGGGGTTGCCGTTTCTGCTTAACCCGCTGATATATAAATATATACCGAGAACGCTCAACGCCCATCCCCATCCTGCTGAGCCGAATACTGCGATCAACAGGAATAGAACGGAGACCAGAAACAATCGCCAGAGAAGACGATGCTGTCTGTGAGGATTTGTCAAGAGGACATACGGGAGTTATGGTTTTCGCGGGATAATCAACCAGAACAGCATGTAGAGCAGAATGCCGTAACCGCCAATTCCAAGGATTATCCAGATAATTCGGATGATTACGGGGTCTATTTCGAAATACTCGCCAAGACCACTGCAGACACCGGCTAACAGCCGATTATCCATTGATCTGTACAATCTTTTTGAGGATACTTTTCCTTCAACTTCCATGATTTTACCTATTTACTATGTTGATTTCTTTTTTATCCCTGCACCAGCGGCGGGTGCCCCGTCATCCCGGACTTGATCCGGGAT
>JABMRV010000149.1 GCA_013202285.1 bacterium
GAATGAGTGCCGGAATGGTTGAAGCCGTCGATCAGGGTGAAAATCTCATGACCTGCCAGGTCGTACAGTTTAAGTCTGACAACGGTTTCTAAAGGCAGCGAATAAGTTATGGTTGTCGATGAGTTGAACGGATTGGGGTAGATGCGGTCGAGGCTGAATTCGGTTGGAATTATCTCATGATCGGAGTTAACCGAGAGTGGAATCGGAACGGATATAGTCCGCCGCTCCGTCGATTCGGTAACCTCTTCATTGTCGGTTGCCGTAATCCACCAGCGGAGATCGATTCTCACATCAACATGTATAAAGATGCCCAGATCTATCAGTAAGCTGTCCAGATGTTCAATGGCAAATTCAAGAACTTCTATTCCTTCAAATCTTAACGTGGTATCGAGTCCCGAGAAGCACACATTCAGATACAAGGTATAAGTCACCTGGTCGTCATCCGGATCGGCAGCCTCTTCCCAGGCGAAATCAACCCGGTAATTCTCCCGCTCAATCTCGTGTCCGTCTTCCGGCGACAGCAGACCGAACGGATCGGGCGCATCGTTGACCGGGTTTATCGCCAGTATGAAACTCAGGTTGACAGCCAATATACCATCCGCAGCTCCGACAGTGATTTCCGTACCTTCAGGCAGGTTGAAATTCTCTTCGGGCTCAATGAACAGAATATTGGAATCATCAATCTGCAAATTAAGCTCATCCAGCGTTCCAGCCTCGAAAAACATCAGTTCGTCACCGTCGGGATCGGTAAATACACTGTCCAGGTCGGCGATCTCAACCCGGAGTGGATCGGGATCTTCGTCTATCTCAATATCGGCTATATCGCTGGCAATCTCCGGACCTCTGTTGACATTGGTGACGGTTATCTCTACTATCAACTCATCGGTTGCACCGTCGGGATCTTCAACACGGAAAACCGGTCTATATGGCTCCTCCCGCGAGTCGTCAAAACCGGGCGTCCAGGTAAATCTCGCCGTGCCGTCCTCATTGTCGGAGAAAGACCAGTTGTCATCGACCGGTTCGGGGAGTCCTCCGTTATCTTGGATCAACCAGCTTAATTCACCCCCATCATTATCCTCATCGCGTGCCTCAAAATCGAAAACAAGCTCTTCAGTTTCTGCTATTTCAACACTGACTTCAACCCCGTAAGGCTGCCCTGTCTCGGGATTAATTATCTCAGGCGGATCGGCAACGGGATTTATCGTCAGTATGAAACTCGTGTAAACAGCCGACACGTCATCTGTAGCTCCGACAGTGATTTCCGTACCGTCTGCCAGGTTGAAATTCAGCTCGGGTTCAATGGATAGAATATTGCCTTCTTCGATTAACAGGTGCAGCTCATCCAGCGTTTCGATATTGAAAAACCGCAGTTCGTCGTCGTCTGGATCGAAAAATACTGTGTCCAGGTCGGCGATCACTACCCGGCGCGGATCTGGGTCTTCGTCAATCTCCATGTCTGGGATTCGATTTTCAATCGCAGGTCTCCTGTTGACATTGATAACGGTTATCTCGACGCTCAGTTCATCATTTGCACCATCCGGGTCTTCAACATGGAACAGCGGACTGTAAGGCTCCTCCCGTGCATCTTCAAAACCGGGCGTCCAGGTAAACCTCGCTGTACCGTCCTCATTGTCGGAGAAGGACCAGTTGTCATCGACCGGTTCTGGGAGTCCTCCGTCATCCACCATCGACCAGCTTAATTCACGCCTTTCGTTATCTATATCGCGTCCTAAAAGATCGAAGATAAACTCCTCAATTTCCGTGACCTCTGCACTGATGACGTCAACCTCATAGGGTTGCCCTGTCTCCGGATCGTATATCTCCGGTGCATCGTTGACAGGATCGACGATCAACGTAAAGCTGTACGACTCACTCAGATCCCGACCGGGACTTCGACCGGATCCCTCCTCTTGAAACATCACCGTTTGCATGGGCTTCTGCATAATGGAATCGTTAACCCGCCTCAGATCTCGTGCATTCCGGTCCCTTAAATGCTCCTGCCCATCTTCAGCTTCTATCCTGCAGTTGCGTTCACCGTTCCAGTTCTCGCGATTTGGGTTCACCCTGATCCAGTAGCTGTACTGTTCGTCCTCTTCGGTAATGCGCTGATTGACATACTGGTCATTCCTGTATGAAAAATCCAACCTAAGTTCATCAGGCGAGAAGAAAAACCGGTTCAGATCGGGAATTATCACCGTCCAGTCGGCGTCCTCATCTATATGGAATTCATCATCTTCCCCAAAGATCTCAAGTTTCAGGTCATCGTTCACCTCCGGTGGTGAAAAGAGAACCCGTACCAATAATTCATAATATGCATGAAACCTGTCATCCTCAGGATCCCAGACGTGGAAATAGAGGTCATACCAGTCGTCAGATCCTGCATCTTCATTGGTTTCCCAGGTAAAAATAAAGATTTGTGGTGGATCAGCCTCAATTTGCCAATCCCCAAGCCCTTCGATAATATCCGGGTTGAACAGCTCCATTCTTAATTCATCCTCGTCGCCGAAATCCGGTGGTAGGATTACTACTAACTCAGTACTTAACACCTCTCCCTCAATGATCATCTCCCGACGGGGAGGTATGTAGGCACCCGGAACATTTATGTCGACCCTTGATAAGCCCTCCCTTTCCCACACGAGGGGTTCTACTTCCAGATCATCACCCGAATATTCTCTCTGCTGGGATGCGTCCCAGACTCGGAATTCAATCGGGTCATCGATCCTGAAACCCTCCAACAGGTAAGGCGTCCGGTCATCATCTCCCCAGGCAGCAACTCCCAATAGCTCAACGGGCTCCCAAACAACATTCGAACCGGCGCAGATACCTTCTCTGAGCAGAACCTCATTCTGCTCGTCCATGATGTTCGGTGTGAAGACGCCGACTTCATCCCCTCTGGCTGGAAGGTAATCCTCACCACCCATTCGTAAGATCACAATAATGCCGTGGTATTCATCTTCATCACCGCGACAGTATTGATAGTGATTCAGAGTTACTGAGCCCATACCGGTCACAGGTACTAAGAAATCAGGTTCGTCGGGATCGTTGCTGTGGATTATAACCCCTGCATCGGCATAAGCCAGACCGCTTGCAGGTTCGAATGTTACGACAACTTCAAAGGATTCACCACTCGCAAGCCGCCTCTCCTCATCGTCATAATCAGTGGTCAGGACCTCATTATTGGGTTCGATACCGGTAACGACGAGTGTCATACCCTGAGTGTTGGTAACGGTCATGGTAACCTGTGCCGTTTCACCCTCACGGATGAGGTTGTCCTGATCGTCATAAACAGGCGCCATAATCGGACCGAAGTCCCAGTAATCCCAGATGTTATCACCATCGACGAAGTAAGCACCAACCTGTTGTTCATGATTATCGATTAAAATCGCGAGGATGACCGTTGTCTCACCGTTTGGATTAAAGGTCTCGTCCCCTTCAACAAATGTGATTTCGGTAACTTCCAACTCCTCATCACGGGTTACATCCCAAACCCTGAAGCTCATTTCTTCTTCGGCAATAAATCCGTCCAGAACTTCACTTTCAGGATCGTCTGCCCAAGCTAACAGATCGGGAATTTCGCCACCCTCACCGAGAATCACATGACCGACGCAGAGATCGGCGGGTGTGAAGACAGCGATCTCGTCATCGACGCATAGATCTGCTCCGTCCTCTTCATTTTCGAGATGTTCGTAGGCTCTCTCAACATTAATCAGCATCGATGTCTCGGTTTCCCAGTGCAGGAAGTAATCTTCCGAATCTGAACCGTATCCGCGCACCGGAAAATCAATTTCTTCGTAATCCATATCGTTTGAAACAATTATAAACACAGCGTCGTATTGATCGACCTCTTCGGGAATAAAAGCGATACTCTGCTCGTGAATCTCATCTGGTTCGATGACGATCTCTCGATCAAAATAGGTCTGAAAAGCATCGCTCCCTTCTCCCCATCTTATATCCTCAATCAATAGAGAGCCAGTTCCCACATTAATTACCTCGAGAATAAATTCGTATGGGTATTCCGGCTGGATATGTTGTACACCGAAGAAGTAATTATCTACCGTCAGTTCGATAAAGGGTAGTCTTTCCACCAATACTCCGACCCCATCCACATCGACATAGTACTGAGGATCGAACGGATCATTTGAGTTGATGGTGAGACGACCGAGGAACTCACCTTCTTCGTCCGGTGTAAAAGTGACGGTGATAATCCGTTGTTGTCCTTCCTGGAGGACCACGTCGTCATCCATCCCATCATAATCCACTTCGAAAACATCCAGGTCGGATTCTATCGGAGAGATAACCAGGTCGCCCTCTCCCCTGTTCTGTAAATAGAATGACCACTCCACGCTCTCGGGCTCATCGTAATCCACATGACCGTAATAATGCAGATCGTCGCTGACATAAAGAAGAGGGAGAGGTGGAACAACTGAACCGTGGAGTTCTAAACGCGAGAGACCGTTCAGGGTGAAAACCTCCGGTCCGGAGATCCATTCCGGTTCCGCCGGAGCTTCTATCTCCGCATCACTGTCCCAGACCCTGAATGAAATCTCCTCGTTCTGGTGAAAACCGTTACTTATCTCATCATCCGGGTTGTTATCGATCCAGGCGGTAAAGCCTGGGCGATCTTCTTCCGGTATGACCGCCGCACCCACACAGAGTTCCGCAGGAGTGAAAGCCGCTATCTCGTCTCCCGGCTCGAGATCATCTCCCTCTAATGTTGTGTTCTCAACCACAAACATATGTCCCCTCCCAGTAAAGAAGTAGTAAAAGTGATTATCCCAGCCCTCAACACCCTCACCGGCTAAATAACAAACAATATCTTCTTCACCTTCGATCTCGACATGCAGTTCACCCTCATACAGTATATCTTCTTCCGGCGTAAATGTTACATCGACACTGAAGCGATCTCCCGGACGCAGTCTCATCTCCCTTCTCAGATGAGCGGTAAAAGCCTCGTCCGTACTCTCAATGTCGCGGATATAAACATCTTCCTCGCCGTTGTTCCATAGAATCATGCGCCAGTGTGCGATCTCATCGACCTCGACAATGCTGAAAAAGTGCTGGTTTTCCGTAAAATCAACTTCGTCCCTCTGTAGCGGTCTTACATCGTCCATCAATCGAACGACTAACTCGCCCTCCTCACGAGGAAGGATGCTCACTGATCCGTCGGCTGACGGATCTACCTGATCGAAATGTTCCTGGGCTGATGATATGGTTGGTAGAATAAAAGCGAGTGTCAACAGGAATGGTAATGTGAAATGCTTATACGGCTTCATCTCTCACCTCAAATTTTTTCCTGACACAAAAAACTGTACGGCGTAAAAAAACAAACTAAGTGAGACTTAACCTAAGAAGTTAACCGTCTGTGAAAAAAACTGCTCTCACAATATAACAGTTTCTTTGAGATTTACAATGCGTCAGATCACATTCAGCAGATCTATGATATAACTTTCTTATAAGCTGGTGGTTGAAAAGAAGATGTGATTAGTGTAACAGGCGTGTTTTTTGTTTTATCTCCCCCCTTGCTATTGCAGAGCCTGTCCTCGCGAATGCGGGAGGGGGACTCAGGGGGGGTCTCAAATACTCCCC
>JABMRV010000150.1 GCA_013202285.1 bacterium
CAGGCGATTGTCGACAATCTCGAAGTGAAGATTCCTGCATCACAGGTGATTACTCAGGTGACAGGTGGGAGTGGCGCTCCGGCTATCGGTATTCCCAATCCATTACCCATCAACTGTGAGGTTAAGTGATGCGGGAGGATTACCTCGGAACGGACGTCCTGTTCGATGAGGATGGTGATCTGGCTGTCGGTCCAACCGGCAATCTAGTAAGTGTAAGTGGTCGAGATTGCCTGCTGCAGGATATCAGAGACCGGCTGGGGACGCTGCCCGGCGATCTGTTCGCTCATCCGGACTGGGGCTGTGGCATTGGCAGGTTGTTGGGGGCATTGGACACGCCGCTTAACAGGGCTCTCGCCATCCGTTATATCCGGCATGCGCTGGAAGCTGATCCGCGGGTTGAGGATAACACAATCACGATAACGCCGCTAATATTCACACCGGAGGAGAAGCGGTTTGAGATTCATTTCAAGCAGGTTGGATCGTTAGCACAGGAGCCTCTGATATGGAATCTGTAATAACTAAACACAGAGATCACAGAGAACACAAAGAATCTCTGTGCTCTCTGTGGTCTCTGTGTTTAGAAAGGACTCCATGATTAGGACGTTCAACGACATACTCGACGATTTGATGTCCGAACTGGTGTCTCGTACACCCTTCACCAATCTTAACCCTTCTGCGGTGATCCGGGGACTCTTAGAGGTGATTGCCAAGGTCGTGTCAGACCTTTACGGATTAGTGAAAACAGTCATGCAGCAATCATTCGTTCAGACCGCCACCGGCAACTGGCTTGACCTTAAGGCGCGTGAGATGGGCATCATACGCAAACCGGCGATTAAGACCAAGGTGTATCTAACATTCTCCAGCAATGCACCGGCAGCTCAGAATGTCACCATACCCGCAGGTACGATCTGTAAATCGCAGAAGGACAGCAGTGGAAGAGATTACCGATTTCTGACAATCGACGAGGCTGTGATGGAGGAAGGTCAATCAAGTATAGTTGTCGAAGCGGAAGCAGAGCAGCCCGGCAATGCTTGGAACGTCGGGCAGGATACTATTTCACGCATGGTCACGCGCGTTACCGGTATTAATGCCGTTACTAATCCGGAAGGATATATGATCAGAGAAGGAAGCGACCCGGAATCAGATGAGCAGCTTCGTCAACGCGCTATTGGTAAATGGGAGACCTTAGGGATCGGTGGCACGCGGGAAGCATACCGCACCTGGGCGTTATCGATGCCAGGGGTGATTGCCGCGTCAGTGCTTGACGATTTCCCATTTGGACCCGGAACGGTTGGAGTGGTGATACTGGGTGAAAGTGGAGAACCTTCCGCTGAATTGATTAACGAGGTATATCAATACATCAAGGCTCGCAAACCGCTGACTGCTGATGTAAGAGTGCTGGCGCCGGAGATAGTGACTATTAACATTGATCTTGAAGTAACCCGTTTCGCTTCGGCTTCACAAGAAACCATCGAAGCTGACGTGATAAACGCAATTACAGAATATTCATCCATGTTGCAATTAGGCGAGGGACTGATCCTGGCGCGTCTGATCGATGCCATAATGGATGTGGATGGAATCTATAACGTGAAGATACTTTCACCGGTGAATGATATCTCAGTCGGTGTTGATCACTTTATGACAATCGACCAGATAGACATAATCCATCGTATCAAGGGACGATCTTACCAGGACGGCAGCATCGACGGTTCAGGAGGTGACGAATCCGCTGCTGCAGCCCAAATCCTGGATGTTAACAAGGAGACCTTCAGCATTGAGTAGAATCGGCGCGTATATGTGGTGGCTTTTGCCTGCGGTGAGGAAACGCAAGGATAGGGATAAATCGGTTCTGTTCGGTCTTCTGAATACAATCGGAGTTGTACTGGATGAGCTTAAAGAAACGATAAAGACGGCTCGTCTGCGGCGGTATTTCCTGATTAAAACTGAGGATGATCCTTATTACAGTTCCGAACAACGTTCACTTGACCTCGATATGCATGCCCTTGACCGTGGTTTACGACGCTTGCCGGGTGAGAGTGACGAAGCTTTATTAACAAGGATTTCCACCCTCCCCTATCGCAATCGATTCCTCGGGACGAAAGCAGGGATGAAATACTTGATTGAGGATATCTTTGGACTGACTTGCGAAGAGATAGTCGAATATTATGCTGATGACCAAGCGTGGATTATTCTCAGCGGCGTAAATCAGTCTGCGGAAGCGGAGGTCAATATCTCGCATGTCTTCAGTGAGGTTGATGTTGATACTTATGAAGCCTACCGACAGTTGAGAATCTATTCAGCAAGTGACCTGTCGCTGGCTTTTCATTTCTGGGTTCATGTATCCAGTCCGCAAGAGATTGAAATCGACGAGGAGGTAATCATGGAAGCAATAAACGCACAGAAGCCGACTCACACGAGAGCGGTAGTTCATTTTACGGAAACAGAAACACCGGTTATCTGAATATGAAGAAACTTAAATACTTTTCAGGCATAAAACCAACCCTGGAAGACCTCGAGTTCGATCAGGAAGGCAAAGAAAACGCGATCCTCGACCGGCAGAAGGAGATGTTTTCGAGCGGTGTGGTGACAGGACTTCAGCTGGTCGAAGCGAATGGTGTGTTCTCTCTGCAGTTAGGTGTGGGATATGTCGGTGGTGAGCGTATCGAGGTGCCCGAAGTTCAGGAAGTGGAAATCACACCGGATGCGGAGCCTCAATATCTGTTCCTGAAGCATCAGCATGGATTATCACATCCCGTCGATCATTTCGTGACCGGTGAGACTCACAACATTTACCAGTCGGACAGTTTCAGCATTGAAGTGAGGAATAGCGATGAGATCGGTTCGGGCGAGTTGCTGATTGCAGAAGTCTCAATATCCGGAATTCTGGACCGAAGGAATTTCATTCGGGTCGCCATCGACGACCGTATCCATGCGCCTAATGCGGACTCAGGTACGACTGCAGATGAGTTCCGTGTTGGTGTGGGTAATCCGGCACATCCGGATGGATTAAAGGTGCTCTCCGAAAGCCCGGTTCCTAAGAAATCCCTGAACGTGCGGATTACTGCTATTATGCCCGATTATCGGGTCGATGCAGGAAACTTACAGATGGCGATGATGCCGGATATTTCGGTCAACGCGGGGAGATCGTCTGGTATGGCGCGGGTGTTCTTCGCTTGGGACTGGCGGGATATCATCGGCGAGAGCATCGCTTCCGATACGTTCAGGATCGACAATCCCGGTTACAGTTTCACCCGAGATCAGCTTAAGGACTATTATTTGACATTTGCTTCGGGAGAGGAGTTTCTAATAACCGGCAATCAGGTGACAGAGGACGATCACACTCTTGTCACTGTACTCGGCAATCTTAATGGCTTATCAGCAATCACTCATCCAGCGGTGATTCATCCAGGTGTGACAGAATACCGATTTACAGCGATTCCTGTGGCTGTCGATCACGATACAACCATCATTACAAATCCGAATCTCACTCCCCCACCGATTGTCACGCTGCCCATCGAGGTCAATCAGCGGTTGGAGGGTTCGAGTCACATGAACGCTTCACCTGTGGCATCCGATTGCATGCTGAGGTTGCCTCTGGGCTCGTTCTACATCTTTCAGGTGAGGTCGGTGCGGCATAATGTGGTTTCAATTTATACCGTAATGGGCGCCGGAGCGTTCAGTTGGATGGGACAGCAGGTTTCCTATTCACATCCCTTTCTCGTTTCGCTTCCTTCACTTGAAGACGCGACTCTCAGTCTGGAAGATATGGATGACGGGCGGGGTTTCATCGCGGCTATAAACGGCTGGGACGAGGCTGATATGCTGGAATACGGGTGGCTTAAGTCCACGGCTGAGGAGGGCGAATCGGTCGATTTTGACAATCAGAATCACCACCCGGATATTACAGCAGGCAGAACCATTAATGTGTTAACGCTTGAGGATTTTCTGGGTGTCATCGCTAACCCGGCATACACCAGTCAGTTCCTGAACCTGAGTCAAGGTCTGCCGATAGTCGGATCTCGCCTCAGTCCTATTCGCAATCGTTATCTCTTCTCTGTAAGACCTTTGATCGGAGGGCAGGTAGTAGGAAATCCGGTATCCGCTGAGATCACCCTTGAGATCGATCCCTATGTCGGGCAGGCTTCGGTTGTACGCGCCGTTCAAGTGTTGACTGAGAACCTCGACAGCCTGAACAAGACCGTTCGCAACCTTGACGCCATTCGCCAGGCTCAAGCATCGATGGTTGAAGACCAGCTTATAACCCTTAATACCGCAGTAGGAGAAGGTCAGGAATATGCACAATTCGATCAATCGGCTCATGTGACGTTACCATTCCCTGAAGTCGCGGATGTGCCGTTGCTCGGTCGTGACAGCACCGAAGATGGTTACATGGTATTCAACCTTGATCCGGATCAGATTGAACAAACATTTGATCATGAACTTGGACATCAGAACTATATCGTGCAGGTGCGCGATGAGAACGGCAACCTGGTCGATGCAGAGGTCGATCTGAACGATTGGGATGTGACGATCAGACTGGCAGAGCCGATGGCGGGGACGGTGATTATAGTGAATGCAGAATTGTTACAAACATAACTTTGGAGGTAAATGTGGCAACGAAAAAAGTAAACGCCGATCTCGAAGTCATAGGTGATGTGATCTCGGGCGGCGAGAATCTGAACGAGAAGATTGAATACCTGGAGTATCTCCTGCCTGAGGAGCCCCTCCCTCTGAACGGCATCGAGTTTGAAGCAGGTCAAGTGTCAGGTGGTGTTCAAACTGCGAATCTGGCGG
>JABMRV010000151.1 GCA_013202285.1 bacterium
AAGCGCTGCTCGAACCGAACTCGTCTTCAGGTGATTTCATAATCAAGACATTCTATGGTTATTACTACACCAAGCCGATCCTCGAGTTCCTCGAAAACGCTTATGTCAATATCCAGCAACTGAAGGGCTACAAGAAGGACATCGCGCTGTTTGCATTAGGGCGAGTCTGCCAGATCAGAGCTTGTTTCGGGGAGTTCTCTCGCTCGAAGAAGAGTCTGACTGAGCCGATACCCGATGATGCCAATAAATACCCGAACTCCCACATCGGTAATCCTTCTCTATTAGAGTTTAAAGAGCTATTCGTCAAGTGTATTCACGATGCCAACGAGTTGGTGTTCGACAATGATCAGGAATGCAAGGTCTATCAGCAGGATGCGTTGAGTCTATTGCCGAAGGTTAAAACCGATCTGGTTTATGCTGATCCACCCTATATGACCCAGTTCGGGTTCAACGATTACGAGGACAAGATGCACTTCGTTGAAGGATTGATGAGCTACTGGAAGGGCAAGGAAATCCTCGATAACAAGCGCCGCAATTATGTCTCCCAGACAAAATACAACAAGGACAGCATCAAGCAACTGATCCAGGGCTTTATTCAGGGATCGGCGCAAATCGACGCACGGCTGATTATGAGCTATCGGGATAAGGCGTATCCGACGGCAGCAGAATTGAAGGAGATGTTCAGAGAGAGATATGGTGCGGTTGATTTTCGACGTCATGCCGTTTCGTATGGGATCGCACGTTACGCGGGTGAAGGATCGGGGCGCGATGCTCAGGAATACCTGGTTATCGCTTCCAAGCCCAAAACCACAAAAGCTGCAACTGCTGCAAAGAGTGATCTTGCTCCTCTCGATACGAAATGGGCTTGGGACTGGACGAAAGATGCGGATGCGATCATAGAAAAGCTGGGCTGGAAGGGACTTGCCGAAGCCTGTGCATATGTTGATCTGGAGTACGATGCCAAGGAAAAGGAGGATAACAAATATCCGCAAGCAAAGCAGGCTTATCACCTGCCCTATCGGAAACTGGTCGATGGTAACCTGCTGGTTGTCTGGCGAGGTCTGGCAGCAGCGATGGCGGCTCTGAACGGCGCTCGCGGTGGTGTAAAACTGCCTAAGAAAGCGAAAGAAGAAGCCTGGGAAGTTTTAGCAAAGTGGTACAAGGAATTTGAAAAGGAGCCTCCTCCGTTGTCAGCAACCGCAGATAGTATTCACCGCACCTGTCATACATCCCTGACAGGTGATATCATCGTAGCAGATGGTTTGACATCTAAGGCGGTGTCCACAGATGGTTCAAATGGAGATCAGCGTTTCACCTTCATTCTGGCACATGCCGGCACCAACCTCAACGGGGATCACTTCAGTGTCGACGAGCTTCGAAAGAACTATGAAAGCGCCATCAACACCAAGATTGACCTGAAACACTCCCAGGAT
The DNA here is from genome assembly GCA_013202285.1 of bacterium. Lineage (GTDB taxonomy): Bacteria > Electryoneota > AABM5-125-24 > Hatepunaeales > Hatepunaeaceae > JABMRV01. The sequence goes on from JABMRV010000151.1 coordinate 1,434, forward strand.
CTGACGGATATAGTGGGCGGCGTGGCAGATGCCCGGTTTGTGGAATCGGATGGCGGTTATATCGAATGCGATGGAGAGCTTTACACCGAGGACAATCCCTTTGCCCGTCTGGCTTACAAGCTGATTCGAAAGGGCATTGTCAAACAGGTTTCGATGGAATGTGACTACGAGGATGGTGAATGTTCGATCTGCGGGAAGAAAATTCAATCCAAGAGTAACTATTGCATTCATCTGAAGAAACATAAAGGGCGAGAATATCAGGGACAGAAAGTATTCGAAATCCTGCACAATATCACATTCACCGGAATGGGATTATTGGACAGGAAGGGCGCCGATCCCGGAGCGAGAATATTAAGTGTAGCAAATTCACCAACCAATATAAAGGACATTGTTATGGAAACGATTGCCGATTTCCAGTCCTATTTAACCGCGAAGAAGATCAACGAGGAGGTCTGGCCTCTGACCGCCGCTCTCGAGGGTTATGTACGCGAGCTTCTGAAGAAGTTTGGGGCGGAGGAGATCAGCGGCGAAGACCTCAATCTGAAGATAACCGCGGGACTGGAAACGTTCAGCAGCAAGATGAAGAGCCTTGTTAACCAGGTTAAAACCGAAACCTCAAACAAAGCCTCAGCCGGAGTCGAGGAGGATCTGAAGAAGGTTCAGCAGGAGAACGAAGATCTGAAAAAGCAGATAGAGGAACTCCAGAAGAAGGTCGATACATACGAGGCTGAGAAGCACAAAGCTGAGCGAAATACTAAAGCTGCCAAGCTGGTCGAGAACTGGGAGAAACGCGGCAGGAAATTCAAGGATGAGGCTGAGCGCACTGCGGAAATCGAGAGGCTTGCCGGTCTCGAGGATAGCGCCTTCGAAGCCACAAAATCCGTGATCGACGCGCTGCCGGAAGCCAAAGCTGAAGAGGACGATCCTGAAAAGAAAGTGCTCCGCAGTGATGCCGGCGTCGATCCTGCCGTCGTGGATGACAGGATCGATAATCTGTCAAACCGGCTGAGTAAAGGTTTGCGTGAAGTTCGTGAAGCTCAAGTTGCATAAGGAGGAATAACCAATGAGTGATGTATTTTTTAATCCCTCCCACCCCGGCATCGCGTATGGAGACGGCGAGCTGCAGGGTCCCGGCGAAAAGGGTCAGTTCGTCAAGCTGATCGACAACGATCTGTTCCAGGTGGTGTCCGATGCCGACGATGTTCCTGTGGGAGTGATTTATAACCTGGACAAGCTGAAGCATGTCGCACCAGGTGCCACCGATCGGAATAAGGTTGCGGTCTATATGGATGGCGGAATCTACGAGACGGATAATATCACAGGCACTATCACTGCTGACGACGATCTGACCTTCGACCCAACAAACGCCAACATCAAGACTGCCTCAGAAGATGATACTATCGTTGGCAAAGCGCTGGCGGTCGAGGGCAACATCGTCAAATTCAAGCTTGCACTGTAGGAGAAACTATGAAAACAAAAGCCATAACCCAGGAACAGTTTGATGCGATTGCTGCCGATATCCGCGAGGCATACGGTATGGGTCCGGATGGACTGCGTACCATTGCCGCTTCCATCGCACCGGCGATCTACGATGAGATCAAGCAGAAAGAGATCGCGTCTCTGCTCCTGACAGAAAACAAGCTCCCCAAGGGCGAACCGGCTCGTTACAAC
>JABMRV010000152.1 GCA_013202285.1 bacterium
ATATGGACGTGCTCGGAGCCTCTCGTGGCGCTGATGAAATTACATGGTGGGAGAGCGATTTGATTGTCGAGCACATTGAGGAACCACCACATTCCGATCTGCCGGGAGAATTTACTCTGCACGACGCTTTCCCCAACCCGTTCAACGCTGCTACGTCGATATCTTTCGGTCTTCCGAACCGGTCAACGGTACGGATAAATGTTCTTGATCTTTACGGGCGAACTGTTGCGACGCTTGCAGATCGCACGTATGAGACTGGGTTCCATTCGGTCACGTGGGATGCAACCGCTTTTTCGACCGGGATATACCTTGTGCGATTGGAAGCCGGGGAAGTTGTGCGGACTGTTAAGATGACGTTAATAAGGTAACCCCCCCTTAGTCCCCCCCTGCTTTGCAGGGAGGGAGAGGCTGGGTGGCTTGTCCAGCCTTGTCCACGCGAAGTTTGTCTCAGACCCTGATCAGAAAGCAGCAATGAAACAATGAAACAATGAGACAATAGATTGATACAACCATAGATAAATTAACGTAAGATTTGGAATAAACAATGCCTATCCCCTTAATCTTCGAACTTAATAAACCGGCTGTACTTAGCAGCCACATCCCCGAATCGGACATCCCCCATGATGTACCCGGGCTGCCGGATGAATATCGTCGCGCAACCCTTAATATACCGAATGTTGCCGAACCGGAGGTGGTGCGTCATTTTATCAATCTGTCAACGATGAATCATCATGTTGACAAGGGTTTCTACCCGCTCGGTTCATGCACCATGAAATACAATCCCAAGATAAACGAGACACTCTGCATGCTGCCTGGATTTGCCGCTCTGCATCCTCATCAACCGGTCTCAACCATCCAGGGTGCGCTTGAGCTGATGCTGATGCTCGAGGAATGGTTATGCGAGATCACCGGTCTGCCTGCCGTTACCCTGCAGCCGACAGCCGGTTCTCACGGTGAGTTGACAGGGATGTTTCTAACGCGAGCTTATCACGCTGCGCGCAATGATGAACGCACAAAGGTTCTGATCCCGGATTCATCTCACGGTACTAATCCTGCATCGATCGTCATGGCTGGTTTTGAACCGGTAGCCATTCCCTCCGATGAGCGTGGCAGGATCGACGTCGATGCTCTTCGTGAAGCGCTGTCCCCGGATGTGGCGGCATTGATGGTTACCAATCCGAATACGCTCGGTCTGTTTGAGGATCATATTGATGAGGTGAGCGATGCAGTTCACGACGCGGGAGCGTTGCTCTATATGGACGGCGCAAACATGAACGCCCTGCTCGGTCTGGCAAAACCTGGCGATATGGGTTTCGATATCGTTCACCTGAACCTGCACAAGACATTCTCAACCCCCCACGGCGGCGGAGGACCGGGATCGGGTCCCGTTGCGGTGAGCGCTGAGCTGGAGAAGTTCCTACCGGTTCCGCGGATTAAAAAAGTTACCCCCCCCTGCTCTGCGGGGGGGGAATCAAAGGGGGGGGTAATCCTCGATTGGAATTGGGATTGTCCTGAATCAATCGGGCAGGTGCATTCGTTCTTTGGCAATTTCGGAGTGCTGGTTCGTGCGGCAGCTTATATCAGGTCGCTTGGCGGCAAGGGCTTGAAGAATGTCGCGGAGATCGCCATCCTCAACGCCAATTACCTCCGCTCCGGTTTGATCGATGTTTACAAACTTCCCTACGACGACCTCTGCATGCACGAGGTGGTTTTCTCCGCGGATAACCAGTGCATTAACGGACTCAAAGGACTTGACGTTGCCAAGCGGTTGCTCGATTTCGGGTATCACGCACCGACAATCTACTTCCCGTTAATTGTACATGAAGCACTGATGATGGAACCGACGGAGACGGAAACAGTTGAAACACTCGACGCCTTTATCGCTGCGATGCGACAGATCGACAGAGAAACGCGTGAGAATCCGGAATTGCTGCGTGATGCTCCTCAGAGTACTCCGGTTGCGAGATTGGATGAAGCAAGCGCAGCGCGAAACCTGGATGTATGTTATATTGAAGAGAAGTGAGAAAGTGAGAAAGTGAGAAAGTGTGAAAGTGAAAGAAAACTATGGCTGTCATCCGTCAACCGACGGATGGCAGCACCAAACCGATCATTTATTATGACCGACATTGACAGTAATCAAACCGACTTCTGGCAGCTTTCCGGTCTGAGCGACTACGTCGCTATCGACTTGGAGACCACCGGACTCAGCCCTGAAGAGGACAGCATCATCGAAATTGGAGCGGTCAAATTCAGAGACGGCGTCGCAGTGGAAAAATTCAGCAAGCTTGTAAATCCCCACCGGAAGCTGCCAGCCTTTATTACCGAACTAACCGGAATCAAAGATAGTGATCTTAAAGATGCACCCGTTCTCGAAGATCTGGCAGAGAGCTTTATCTCCTTCATAGGCGATTCCGATATCGTCGGTCAGAATATCGGCTTTGACCTCAGTTTTCTCGCCGAAGCTCCATCCACGGCACACCGTTTTGTCAAGAGCCGCACCATCCCGCGAACACACGACACCAACCTCCTCGCACGATTTATCTACCCATGTTTTGAAGGTTACGGTCTTGCCAACCTGTCAAGATTCTTCAGGATCTCTGTAAAATCCAATCACCGGGCGGCTACCGATGCTGAAGCGACAGGAGAACTGTTCGCTAAGTTCATGAAAAAGGCGGGAGCGATTCCGCTCAAGGAGATCAGTTTAGCTCTCGGTTTCGTCGAGGGAACAGCCTCGCCGCTGGCAAATTCGCTGCGATATGTGCACCGAGCACTGATGTCCGGTTACACAACTACCGCAAAATCGCCCGATTCACTCAAGGGACTGTCCGCCGGTCAAACCAATATTTATTCCTGCGAAGGCGAATCGCGACCTGAGGAACCGGTGGAGGAAGACCGGATGCGGAAGCTGTTTGTGTCCACAGACCGTTTCGAGAAGGTGATGCCGGGTTACCAGATCAGGGAGGAACAGATCGGGATGTCTGTGGAAACGGCGGCAGCGTTCCGGCAGGATAAAATCCTGGTTGTGGAAGCCGGTACTGGTGTGGGAAAGTCGTTGGGCTATCTAATTCCGGCTCTCCTGTCCGGTGGAAGAGTTATTATCACTACATTTACCAAGAACCTGCAAGACCAGTTGTTTAACGATGAGATTCCCCGACTTGGCGAGCTGTTCAAATTCGGCTTCTCATCGGCGCTGTTGAAAGGAAGACGTAATTATCTCTGCCGCTCGAAGTGGAAGAACTGGTCGATTTCACCCGAGCGAATCGCTTCACCGTTTCTGCGTGAGAGAGCCGCATTGATCTCGCGCTGGGTCAACGCCACCGGAACGGGAGACATTGCCGAGATCAGCGCGGTCAGACAAGGTCAGGGTAATGGTTTCTTCAACCTGGTGGTCTCTGAACCGGGCTTTTGTCGGGGCAGAAGATGCAGTGAGGTTGAGAACTGCCCCTTGATGAAAATCAGGAATGCAGCGCAAAAAGCCGATCTGTTGATAGTCAATCACAGTCTGGTAATGGCAGATCTACTGAGCGAAGGAGGGATTCTCGGTGATTTTGGCAGGATCGTCTTCGATGAAGCGCATCACCTCGAGAGTGTTGCCACAGACCAGTTTGGGAGTGATCTGACCGCACCCGCGCTGCGGGCTGCTCTCGAACGAGTCAACCGGTTGTGCCGCCAGGGAGGAGAATTCTGGGTCAGGCTGACCGGCAGCGGACTCGAAAATCAGGCTGCTTCGGTCTTAAAGATGGCTGCATCTGCGGGTGAGTTATCCGATTCTGCGGGGAACTTATTCGAACAAGTTCGCGGCGTGTTCGAGAGCAGACTTACCAGGGGAACGGTTTATTCAGAATCGTTCAGGTATAGAGAAGGTGACAAGATTCATCAACTGCTGTCCGAATTTGGCGCTCCGCTGCTTGATGGACTGGTTCCGTTGCGGAAATCGCTGATCAACATCAATAAGGACGTCCTGGAGCTTGAAGAGGACGGTCTCCCGGTCGAATTATTACAGGAATTGCAGGCGATAATCGACCAGCTCGGCGCTATACTCGACAGCATGCAGCTTTCCATGTCTGCTGAGGATCCCAACCGGGTTTACTGGGTCGAGCTGCCGCCGGAGATAAACCGTCCGGTTAGGTTGAGGAGTTCTCCTCTGGATGTGTCGGATCTTCTTGTAGATGGTTTATGGAAACAGTTAAATTCAGCCGTGCTGACGTCAGCAACGATGATTACAGGAACAGGTTCGGGAGGGTTCGATCATATATTCCAGAGGCTTGGTCTGAATAAGATTGAATCTGAGCGGCTGACGGGCATTCGTTTCGGGTCGCCGTTTAATTATAATAAGAACTGCCTCGTTTGCTATCCGACATTTCTACCGTCTCCCTCGACAGATTATGATGACCATTGTAATCAGGTGGCGGAGATATGCGCAGACCTTTCAAAGTCACAGAAGCGCGGTATGTTGATGCTGTTCACCTCCTATAATGCCATGCGCCGGGTGGAAAAGAGCATGAAAAACGCTCTGCAGCAAAACGGCATCGAAGTGCTGGTTCAGGGAAGACCCGGCGGGAATGAGCGTCTGGTCAGGAAATTCAGACATACCAAGGGAGCGGTACTGATGGGTACGGATGCGCTATGGGAGGGTATCGACGTTCCGGGGAATGCTCTGGAGATGGTCGTCATTCCCCGTCTTCCTTTTGATGTTCCGAATGATCCGGTGGTTGCCGCGCGCATCGACAACATCCGCGACCTGGGCGGTCAACCGTTTTTCGATTACCAACTGCCGTCGGCAATCCTCCGTCTCAGACAGGGATCCGGAAGATTGATAAGAACTTCGAGTGATAGAGGAGTTATCCTGATCCTCGATCCGAGAACTGTCACCAAGAGCTACGGTTCAAGATTCCGTACGGCAATTCCGGGCAAGGTGATCGTAGCGAGAAGACATGATCAACTGAAAAATGAGATTACCAGATTCTTTAATACTCCTTCCAATAGCAGCGATCCTGTTAACAGGGTGCGTTAAGAAGCAGGATTCGCAGCTCAGGGATGAACTGCTCGATATGCTGGTAGATACAGTTTACTCCGGCGAGCAGCGTGAGGTTCATCTCACCGATCTGAACGGTGGTTTCTATTTTGATTCCGCATCGCGAGACCAGGCTTTCGGCGAATACGGATTCTCATTCCGGGAGCGCAGGTTTCTCGCCGATTGGCGGATTGTCGATGGCGAGGGTGACCGAATCGACAGCCTGCTGAGTTACTGTATCGTCCGTCCGGATAGAATTGAGAGGTACTTCCGGAGCGGTGTCATTGAGAAGGTAGAATGTCCGGTATTTCGAACCGGTTTGCTGTTGACAATAAGACCGGGAGGAAAGAAAGGCGTTGCCTGCAGACCGCTGTTCGATTTCCGAAGGCTCGACCGTGAAGAAGCGCCGCATTATAAGACTGAGACGTCCGGGGAGAGAACCTTATTAACCGTTCACCGTTCTGATAATGCTGGTGGATGGCTCGCCATCGCCGCTGGAGATGGAATCGAGATGTTCTCCGCTGAGGAGAGGCTGCGAATCGACCATCCACAGGGAGATTTAACCGGTCGCAGCGGAGTGTCTTTTGCTTATATTGCAGGTGATTTTTTTCTCAAATCACATCAATCGGGTCGGATCGCATTCGGTTGGGGTGAGACGAGCGAAGAGGCTGTTCAAACCGCTCTCGAGATCCTCGAAGAGGTTGACATCTGGCGAACTGAACGGCATGTCTGGATGACCGAAATTCTCGACGGCTTGAGATTTACTTGTGATAACATTCCATTTGTAAAAGCCTTTGCCTGGGCTCGTCTTTCACTTGCGGGAATGATCTTCGAGCGAGAAGGTGAAGAATTCCTCATAACCGGAATACCTTACAGTCCTTATCCGAACGGCTGGTACACCGCTTTGTCTGTTGAGGGAATTGCTGTTTCGGAGGGTAGTCCTGCAACTGCATTAGCGCTGATTGAGGGAATTACGACTCGTCAGAACAGGGATACTACATCAGTTAAACACGGTATGTTTCCAGGCGGGATCAGAGAGGACAGCACGGAATACCGGATCCCCGAGATTGCTGGATTGATCGCTCATGCATACCGCGAAATTGAATGCAGGATGGGAGTCAGGGACAGCGTTTTTCACGAGAAGGTGGTTGACGCCATGGAGACTGCCCTGATTAGTACAGCGAAACTTCGAGCCAGAGGAGGGATGATCTTAAGTGGTCGGTATGAGCATTTTCTCTGGGATGGACCGGCGGCTCCGGACAGATCCGGTGCGACCATTGAAACTCAGGTGCTGTATGATAATGTAGTTGAGTTTGTGGATGATTATGGACGAGGAGGACTGCCTTATTCGATGTATGAAATTCCCTCTGAACTGTTACGAAGAAGAGCAACTTGGACTCGGGTGGATAAGGATGGGAATTACCTGGATCCTTCCACCCTCACAATAACTGATCCCGGATTTTCGGATCCACCGCTACCGATAGTGGAGACGATGTTTTTCTTTCAGACACACTCCGGATCCGGATGGGCTGACAGGCTGATGATGGCAGAGGACGGTTCAGAATTCAGTTTATCTCAAGCGGTCAGGGATACAACAGGATACGTTTCAATCCCATTGGCGTTAACCTGGTATGAATACAGCAGTAGAAGTAGAAAAGCCAAAGATTTCAACCTCTTCTTCAGGGATGGATTTGTAACAGAGACAGGATTACGAAGTCTTTCAGAGAAGGAGGAGGACTTCCAGGCTGAACATATCTATCAACTCGATGATGCTCCTTATGGTACTTCATCCAGGGGCGACGTTCTGCTCTGGACTTCAAAAGCGCTTACGGAGATGTATTTTGAAACTCAGCAAGAGGTCAGGATCGGGACTCTAATAGAGGCTTTGTCGGGAAGAGTTCTTTCCTCAGGTGTGATAGGGTCCCTGGCAGAAGCGGAGACCTATTCACAAGCGGACAGGAAGATGTATCCTGTCGGCAACCGGGCTTTTGCCGCTTCCCTTTCCAACTTCATCTGGGTTGCTTCCCGCAGGTTCATCGGCTTGGAGCACTCCATTGGGAGGACTACGCATTTCATGCCGATGTTTCCTGAATCATGGGGTAATTATCGCATCGATGCTGCATGTGAGGGAGGTACTCTGAGTATTGAACGTATATCTGACAGGACATGGCTGGTCTCTCAGAGCGGCATCGAACCGGATCTCAGTTTTGAATTGAACATCTCAAAGCAGATAGGTGAATCTGCCAAGCAGTTCCTTAGTTTGAAATCGGGTGAAATCAAAAAAGTGACCTTCTTTATGCGGGAAAGTGGGAGGTGGTCAAGCAAGGTGGAGCGATTATGAGTGAGAAACTGACCATCGGCATCGATATCGGCGGTACAAGGATAAAAGCCGGTGTAATCGACGGGAAAGGTAATCTGTCGGGTCAGATAAACGAACCGAGTCATGTTGACAGGGACTATACCGAGTTGATCGAACAGCTTCAGGAAATTGTCAAGCATTACCGTAATATCAGCGATTCAGAGATAGCCGGTGTTGGACTGGCTGCTGCCGGTCTGATGGATTCCGAACGCAGAGTTATTATTGAAGCGCCGAACTGTGCTTCGCTGGTCGGAAATGCCCTTCCGGATGACCTGTCTGAAAAGGTCGGATTGTCGGTGGTTATGGATAATGACGCCAATGTAATGGCAGTGGGGGAGGGGATCTCCGGAGCCGCGCGAGGCAGCCGTCATTATATTGCGCTGACGCTGGGGACGGGTGTAGGAGGTGCTGTCATATCGAATGGTGTGCTCATACGAGGAATTGACGGCGGTGGTGGTGAAATAGGGCATTTCCCCATCGACAGGAAGGGTCCGTTATGCGGTTGTGGAGCCAGAGGCTGCCTCGAAGCGTATATCGGGAAAGCGGGGATCCGGCGTTACATAAATCGTAATCATCCTCAATTCAAGGATATTGGTTTGAAAGAGGTGAACCAGTTTGCGGTTGGAGGAGATGGGGCAGCGCGTGATGTTTTTGTATTTGTCGGAAGGACGTTGGGAGTGGCAGTCGCAGGTCTGGTGAATATCTTCAATCCCGAATTGGTGGTGGTCGGTGGCGGGGTTGCGGCTGCCGGTGAACTGTTCCTCAAGCCTCTCAGGAATGAGGTCAACAAGCGGACTTTCAAGGCATACCTGACTTCGCTTGAGATACGCACGGCTGAACTCGGCAACTGGGCGGGAGTGATCGGTGCAGCGGCGATGGCGAGATTCTGAGGGATAAGGAATGAGGACGGAAGGATGAAGGATGAAGAATCTCCCACGTTGTCATTGCGAGGAACGAAGTGACGAAGCAATCTTCCTGTCTTTCCCGCGCAGGCGGGAATCCAGACAAGTTGTTGTTATTTCATTGTTACTGGCTTCCAATGTGATGATAATATTAGAAGAAATCCTCTTGATAGGTACATTTCCAACAGGATTTAAGAAAGGATGAAGGATGAGGGATAAGGGATGAGGGATGAAGGTGTTTATGGTGTAGCTTGCATAGAATTGGGTGGGGCAGGTGTCCCTGCCTGCCGTTGGAGCCGCAGGCACGGAGGCGTATGCTACCTTATCATTCTTCATTCTTTTTATTTTATTTAGCTTTTTTTACTTGAATACACGATATTTACATCATACCTTCTGTTTATAATCCTCACAAACATTATCCCATCTTTCATCATAAAGAAGGAGACCAATGATATGAAACCAAATCCATTACTAACAATCATTTTACTCATTGTCTTCAGTGGTTTCACTTATGCTCAGACAGCGATGCTGGTGCATCAGGGTGGTGAAACCACTCAGTTTGAGATCGAAGATATTGAGAAGATAACATTCGATCTTGACCAGGGCGTGCCTGATATTGAGAAGCTGAACCAGATCGTCAAGAGCTTCCAATTGCTGACAAACTACCCCAATCCATTCAACCCGACGACGAGCATACGTTACGAGATAAACGCTCCGGGTTTGGTCGAAATCAGGATATATGACGTAACCGGTCGCGAGGTCAGGACACTGGTTTCAGCACAAATGGACGTCGGCAGCTATCAAGTCAGTTGGAATGGCGAGACATCGACGGGAATCAAAGCGACAGCGGGTGTATATTTCTATCAGTTGTCTTTGAACGGATCCGCCGAAACTAAGAAGATGCTTTTGATTAAATGAGGAGTGTAAAACAGGTGGGGCGGACATTCCTGTCTGCCACCTTATCCCCTGCTTCGGAGAGGCCGGGCTACGAACCTGATTTTGAAAAAACGGAGATTCTAATGTTAAAATCGATAGAAGCTGTCATCTTTCATGATGGCAGTGTAAAGCTTAAGGAGAAGATTCATCTCGATAAATCGCTAAGGGCAATCGTAACGATACTCGATGAGGAGATGGATTTTCCCGAGATAGATGAAATTACACTGCTCAGTGAAAAAGCACTTGCAGAAGACTGGAACCGAGAGGAGGAAGACAAGGCATGGTCACATCTACAGCCGGTGCAGTAATACTGGTTCCTTTCCCGTTTTCTGATCTTTCACGAGCGAAATTGCGTCCAGCAGTGGTACTCGCTTCCGCAGAAAAGGATGACTGGATATTGTGTCAGGTAACCAGCAATCCATATAAGGATAAACGAGCAATTGAGCTTACTGACGATGCTTTTCAAAGGGGGAGCTTGAAGAGAATCAGCTATGCAAGGCCAGCTAAACTATTTACAGCAAATGTCTCTCTTTTTCACAGCGAAGCGGGGTTACTGAAATCTGAGACACTGGAAGACATTATTAACTCGGTAGTTGGAGTATTAAAAGGGAAACCGATCTCCTAACTTACGAAGCTCGCGTAGGGGCAGAACCCTGCTTTCGCAGGGTCATGCTTATCTTGCCCCACAGAAGAAAGGGCTCAGCAAGCTGGCTCTTACGCGGTATGGGCAATCGCGTTACCGCCAGATTTCAAGCGAAGCGTAATCTGGCGGATTGAAAGCTGCCGGGTTACGGGCTGACACCCTTGAAACCTGGCAGCAACGAGTGTCATCAAATCTTTTAATTACAGGAGTAAAAATGAATTATCGTCTAATTCTAATCTTATCACTTGCCCTTTTTCTGGGCACAATGCTTGCTTCAGCAGAAGATTATCTAATAATCCATACCGCTGATGGTGAAACCTCTATCAATCTTGCTGAAATTGACAGCATCACATTTTCGACAGTTGAAGATGAAGATCCAGAGCCCGGTGAGGAGCGCGATTTTCCACTGACAGATGACGTCAACATCACCATGGTCTGGATACCGCCCGGCGAGTTTATGATGGGAGCGCATGATGATGAACAAGGTGGAGAGCCATTCGAAAAACCACGACATCGAGTTACTCTTGATAATGGTTTTTGGATCGGCAAGTACGAGTTTACTCAGACACAATGGGAAGCGATTATGGATGATAACCCATCCCATTTTGATGGTGAAAACCTTCCGGTTGAGCAGGTTTCATGGAATGATGTTCATTCATTCCTTGAGAATGTGGATCGTTCCTTCCGCCTTCCTTCCGAAGCGGAATGGGAATATGCTTGCCGTGCAGGTACAGAGACACGCTATCCTTGGGGCGATGATCCTGATTATGAAGAAATTGATGATTATGCCTGGTATGATGAAAACAGTGATAATCGAACACACTATGTTGGTGAGAAGAGAGCATCAAATGAATGGGATTTGTTTGACATGCATGGTAATGTTTGGGAATGGTGTGAAGATGATTGGCATGATAATTACGATGGAGCTCCCAATGATGGAAGAGCTTGGGTAGGCGATTATGATTCAGAAGGAGTAACAAGAGGCGGTTCATATACTTATAGATCTTGGCGATGTAGGAGTGCTAGTCGTAATATTACAGCTCGTGACTATCATCATGCGAATACTGGTTTCCGCCTTGTTCGAGATCGTTGATTTGGCTGTAGTGTAGGCGTCCCTGTCCGCCATTTAAATTGCAGGCAGTGAGGATATTTGGATCACAGGCGGGGACGCTTACGCTACATAATCCTTAAATAATAGGAGTAAAAATGAACTTCCGTCTAATTCTAACCTTATCACTTGCACTACTTATGAGCGTATCACTCACAACATCGCAGATAATGCAGATCCACACTGAGGATGGCGTCGAGTCGTACAACCTCGCCGACATCGACAGCATAACCTTCACAGAAGAAGGACAACGGAGACAGCAAGATTTTAATCCTTTTGAAGATGCCGAGACCTGGCAGGCTCGCCCGGACGATAATTTTAATGGAACTATGTGGGTCGGTCGATGGGATGACGGAGCTCAACGCGCCCATATGAATTTCTGTCTGCTGGATTCCATACCCAGGGGAGCGTTTGTAATAAATGCCACTCTGCGGATGTATATATATCAGGACATCTACGGATCATTCCCCATCTTTGTTGGATATATACTCGAAGAATGGCATGCAGAAGAGCTCACCTGGAACAATCAACCGACTATTTCAGAACGCGGTGTGGAACGGGATTCACCTCGCAGTCGCGGATGGAATGAGTTTGATATTACTGAAGTTGTCCAGCAAATTGTCAACTCCGAAACGGAATATGGAGTAGGGATCAGAAAGTCAAACGAGAATGAGGGTCACAACGTTTCCTTCGGCATAATTCAAAGTGAGTCTGACACGCCTCCGGTTCTGCATGTGGAGTGGAGTCAATAATTGCGGGGAGATCGTTTATTTGAGTGTAGTGTTGGCATCCTCACCTGCGAATAGATTTATCCTCAGTCTCATTTTATTTTCACGAAATAACCGATAGTTCTTGACAATGGCATATTCACCTTAGTATATTTATAAGCCGTCGGGAAATTCAGCTCATGGGAGTCGAAATTGACTGACGGCACGTTCTTTGACAGACTGAAGCGGATGGATGTGAAAACCGATGCCCTTTTGTTAATAATAAAATAAAATACAATGGAGAGTTTGATCCTGGCTCAGGACGAACG
>JABMRV010000153.1 GCA_013202285.1 bacterium
AGGACTTCACCGAGCATACCATAGCAGGTGATTTCGACTTTGCAATATCTGTTTATGCTGCAGATATTGACGGAGACGGCGACATGGACGTGCTCGGAGCCGCTGCGGGCGCCGATGACATTACCTGGTGGGAGAGCGATTTGGATCCTTGGCTCAGGTGGTTGGCGCTGCCCGACACCGGTTTCGTCGAGGACGGTTCGCTGTCGCTCAGCCTGGAATACCTTTACGACCATATATTCTCACCCGTCTTTCCCGATTCATCTCTTGTCATCTCAGTCGAGGATGGAGAACACGTATTCGGCGAGATGGGTGACGAGGGGCTGACCATCACTGCAGATCAGGATTGGAACGGGATTGACTCCCTGATGCTGACCGTGACCGACCCCGACGAGAACAGCGACAGCACTTATCAACATGTTATAGTAGTTCCGGTAAACGACCTGCCATCGGCGTTCGGACTACTCGAACCGGCGAATAACTCCGAGGTGGCAGATTATCCACTGGTGACTTTCGGTTGGGAGGAATCGGCTGATGAGGCAGACGACGACACGGTGACTTACGACTTCGTAATGACCATTGATCTTGATGACCATTGGTACACCGGCATTGAGGGCACTTCTTTTGAAATTAATCGTGAAGACCTGTCAATCGACCCCAATCAGGAAACATCGCTGGTGTGGGGCGTGTGGGCTCATGATGGAACTGATTCGATCTTTGCTAACGAGCCGTTCTCCCTGACAGTAGCTCCCTTATCTGTAAGTGAACACGGCGTATTGCTGCCGACCGAGTTATCATTGGGACAGATCTATCCCAATCCCTTCAACTCCACCACGTCAATCTCCTTCGGCTTGCCGAAGCGGTCAACAGTGCGGATAAATGTTCTGGATCTTTACGGACGAACTGTTGTGACGCTTGCAGATCGTGATTATGAGGCTGGATTCCATTCGGTCACCTGGGACGCTGTTGGTTTTCCGACAGGGGTGTATTTCGTGCGATTGAAAGCATCCGATCAACTGGTTACACAGAAAGTGATGCTGATCAGATAAAGGGGCAAGAACAATGTAACATGAGCAATCATGTTTTGGCAAAAAAAGTGCAGGATGTAAATCAAGATTTCCTGTTTATTATATTTTCCCTTTGAAGTAGTAATGTATATTTTGTAACTTAACATAGATTTCCTCAACATCTTTATATTTGGAGTTGAAATGAAGCTCTCAACTGTTTTTCTTGTAACCGGTTTTCTGATGCTGAACTTCTTTCCCGATTCAACGCTTGCCCAAGTTGAGATTGGACCTGACGACATTCCGACCGAGGCAGGATCTATTTTTCCGTTCTACGTCATTGCTGATCCGGAAGGTATCGAGGTTGACCTCGGGTTCAGTGGCGAAGCCCGGGAATGGGATTTCACCAACTACGAGTTTGATGAAGTTGAATACGATTCATTAATCGCGCCTGAAGACGCACCCAATGGTGAAGATTTTGAAGACGCAAACCGAATTTCTCTTTCCTCCGGTGGAGGAATTGGCTTGAACTTCGGCGATAACTACCAGTATGAACTGATTAATGATGACGGCTGGTTCCTGCTTGGAACGGGCTTCGGAGGTGGTGGCAATTTCAGCTTCCCGATTATTTTTCCTGAGCCCATTCTGTTGCTTCCCATGCCTGCCGAATTCGATGAAGAATGGGATATGACGGGAGCGTTCGCATACGGAATGCTTGCGCCGGATACATTGTTGAATGGTATCCTCGATTCCGTTTACATCGTTATCGAGGTCGGTGGTCACGCTGAAATCGATGCCTGGGGAACGGTCAGATTTCCCTCAGGTGAGATAGAAACTATGCGTCAACATGTTCTCCTTGGCACAGAAATTTATGCGGTTGGCGTCGCTTATATCTTAGAACAGCGCATTGAAATTCCAATCGATCTTGGTATGAGTATTGAACCAACTCACAGCTACCGTTGGTTTGCTCCGGATCATGGATTGCTGGTTGAAATAAATTCTCTACCCGGGGAAGAGGAAGGAAATTTCGAGCTTGCAGCCAGCATTCGAGTAAGGTATCTCGCTCCGGAGTTGGTTTTCCAGGAAGAGCAACTGGAGTTCGGAGAGGTCTGGCAAGGCGGAAGCAACAGCGAGAGCATTATGGTTGCCAACAGCGGTGAGGGTGATGGCAGAATCATGCGAATTGAACCTGCCGAAGAATTCGCCGGACAAATCTCCTGGGATGTGGAATTACCCTATACCATTAATCCGGATGAAGAAGCAGAGATAACCTTCAGGTGGCAACCAGAGGAAAACGGTGAATTGGAGACTGAAATTGAAATCTTTCACAATGATCCGGTTCTGGACAATCCGCTCGTAGTATCTGCTCGTTGTATCTCACTCTTGCGGATCGAAGACGGTAGAAGCCTGAAGACACGGGAGTTTTCACTACATCAAAACTTCCCCAATCCATTCAACTCAACAACCACAATCAGGTACAGCCTGCCATATCCAAGCTACGTGTCACTGCAGGTTTATAATCTGTCGGGACAGTTGATAAACACTCTGTTTGAAGGCTACAGACAGGCAGGTTTTCATTCAGCGAAACTGACAGCCAACAATCTTCCAACTGGACTATACTTCGTCCGTCTGAATGCATCCGATAAGGTGTTCATGCAGAAGGTGATGTTAATCAGGTAAACAAAGCAGCATACTTTTCAAACCCCGACATTCACTGAGTGCCGGGGTTTTCTTTGGTGACCTGAATCGAATGGTTTCGACTTGAAGAAGCTTGACTTCCTTTCTTTAAAGGCGAGTTTCAAATCGGGTAATTTTGTAAGTTGTTGTTATTTAGTTAGTCGGGGCGACTGGATTTGAACCAGCGACCACCTGACC